>NZ_JBIPMD010000007.1:0-35554 GCF_044369315.1 Silvanigrella sp. | reverse complement strand
AGATAAAAATGATCAGTTGAATGAAGCTATTGATAAAAAAATATTAAAATTGAGCATTAATACAAATAACAACGGAAATGAATTTTTTGTTTCTAAAAACGTTTCAAATAGCATTAAAGTTTTAAAACCTATCGACCTGTTAAAAGTTTCTCAAGAAACAAAAACAATTAGTCGTGAAAAAACCACGGGTAAATGGCTTTCTTGCTCTCGTGAGATTAATTATAACGATGCGCCAGATTTAAATACATTTTTTAACACATCGTTTGACGGTTTAAAAGATGGGTCTATCCCATCTAAAAAACATATTGCTGCAAAATATGATATTATTTTTACAAAATTGATTCCCGAAATTGACGAATTAAAAAATCAAGTTAAAACAATATTAAATAACAATACTCAATTAGCCAATGCAGAAAATGAACGTAAGCTCAAAGAACAAGCTGATTTAGATAAAATTAAAAAAGATCAGGAAGATTTAGCAGCAAAACAGAAAAAAATTGAAGAAGACGCTCGCAGAGCTGAAGAAGCCCGTAGGGTTGAAAGAGAAAATGAACAACGCAGAGCTGAGGAAGCACGCAGAGCGGAAGATGCACGAAAGGCTGAAGATGCACGTAAAGCCGAAGCTGCACGCAAGGCTGAAGAGAAGAAAAAACAAGATGACGCAATTAAAGCAGCGGTTGAAGCGGAACGTCAACGTAATGCCGAAGCTGCACGTAGGGCAGAAGCACAACGGGAAAGAGAACGTCAAGCAGAACGAGAACGTAAACAGCCTTTATATTTTAAAAGTTATAGCAGGTCGCAACGTATTTCTACCAGTGAAGATTGCTCAGGTGCTCACGTTACCGTAAAACATACAGGGTTACACGCTGTTTATGGGTTTATCCCATTAGTTAATTTTAAAAATAATGATTATGAAAATATCTATATTTATATAGTTACATCATTAGGAAGGTATAAAATCTATGATGGGGCTACATCTATATTAAGAAGTAACCCTACAAATCACTATACACCAATTAGTTTGCAACAAGGTGAAGTTATTAAGTCTTTATTTATTGAAAAAAGCACCCACACAGCAAACTTTTATCTTGATCCTTTTGAGCTTAAGATAACTCCTGGATAGCCTGAACGGATTTCTTTTCAAACACTGTTAAAGCAAATACTGCCGTTAAGATTACCCCAATTATTAATATCCAAAGATACTTGGGGTCAAAATTTTGAAGAATTAAAACAGCAACTAAATTCCCAATTGCAGCACCACAAGTTAATATGCTGGCTCTTCTTTTCCCATCTATATATTTTAAAACTACTCCAAAAATTGAAGATAAATATAATGCAAATGGAACAACAAGAATGAATTTAAATATTAACGAGCTAGTTTGTGCTGCACCTGCAACTATTGCCATTAATATTAAGCAATGAAAACCATAACGAACATTTTTGGAAACATCATTAACGGGAAAGTAATAACCAAATCTACCATTAAATTTATTTAATAATGCAGTGGATAAAATAGCTACGGCAACATAAATAACAACAAGTATTGCACTATACACAGGCTCTTGTTTGCTAAATCCAAATAAAAAAAACTGAATTAATAGTGTGGGACTTAGTAAAGTTCCTATTAAAAATACTTGTTTAACATGTTCAAAATTAATTTCTCTTTTAATATATGTTGGTTTTGAGTCCTTCAAATTTGAACTTTTCATAAACCATCTGAAGGAAAATAATAGCAAAGCAGAAGCAAAAATGAGGATTTTAAAATAATCTGGATTGATATAATTAGCGATTAAGTTAGCTACCCCACAACCAAATATAAATGCAGCGCATACAAGAGCACTTGCATAAGGTTTATTCTCAAAATTACTATCAGATAAAACTACGGCACTAGCAGCTTCAGCACTGGCGGCAGCTATTTGAATGAATCTAATTACGATAAATAAAATGCCTGCCAACACACCTAATGAATTATAGTTAGGAAGGATTAATAACAGGATTGAACAGATAGCTGTTAAAGTCATTGTAAATTTATAAACAATTAAAGCACCCAATTTATCAATTGCAGCGGCTAACGTTGTACCGCCTACAAATTTCCCTACGGCTGTTATAATTATAAATAATATAGGTAACGAAAAGGAAAAATCCCCAAAATATTGTTTACTAATGATTCCAGATAGAAAGAGGAAGATAGAAAATTCAAAATATTCCAATGATGTTGATGTAAAAATAAGAGCGGATTTTTTTATATTCGTATTAGTTAAATTCATTTTTTATGTTCTTTCTTTTGTTCTTAGTTCTTAAATATTAATAGTTCTTAAATATTAATATGTTTTAATTAAGTTCAATTGCTCTATTAATGACATAATCTTTACTTAATTTTAAAAATTTTCTTAGTATGGCCGTGTTTTTATTATAAATATTTGTTTCTATTACTTTACTATCATGCCAAGATAAAAATATATTAACCATACATTGATTACCATTAGCAAACATAAAACACTCAGAAAATTGCATTCCCTTAGTTACGCCCTCTTCTCTACGAATTAGCATAATTTCTTGTTGTAATTCGTAGGTAGGATCTTTTGGATTAAGCCTAACATCACCATAAAATTTAAGTTTCATAGTTGCTTCTGTACAATATTTTAGAATTGGATCATTTATTGCTTTGCCTTTTGCCGCTACTTTTGAAGCATAGCCGCTGCCTTGTACCACATATAGATCAGAGCATTTTAATGTTGGATTTACTGCTGCCCATCCAAAACCATTTAAAAATTTATTCTCTCTAAGAAATTTATGAGACA
Organism: Silvanigrella sp.; assembly: GCF_044369315.1. Lineage (NCBI taxonomy): Bacteria > Pseudomonadati > Bdellovibrionota > Oligoflexia > Silvanigrellales > Silvanigrellaceae > Silvanigrella > Silvanigrella sp. The sequence goes on along the minus strand of NZ_JBIPMD010000007.1, from coordinate 32,753 downwards.
GTTCCAAAAGTTCTTCTTCCTCAAAGCTTGTCGTAGTTAGATCAAATACATTATAATTTGTTAACAATGCGACTTGTTGGTTTTTAATTGAATCTAACATAACACTCCTTATTGATAAATCATCTATCTCTTCAAGTTGCGTAGTCGTCATAAGTCCTCACGGTAAAAATTGGGGAAATATTATCAATTTCAGACAAATTTAAATTCAAATTTTCTAAATCACCTCCTATTTTTTCAAATATTAAAATACGTTTTTCTCTTGAAACAGAAATAAGTTTTCTTACGGTTGCTGATTTAATTCTAATTTTTGGAATTTTTTTGAATGTAATTATTACATGGTAACCGATGTAGTTTTCAAAACCTGTACGTTTTTTTATTCCATAAACATTAGCGTATTTTGAAAAAATTCCACCTAATAAATCATCTTTTAGCTGAAACGTCTCAAGCGTTTTCCCGTAAATTGAAAACATATGACGGTTAAAATTTTGCAATCGTTTATTTAATAAATGTTCGTATGTTAATGGGTCTTGGTTTTGAGTATATTCTTTAAAATATTGATCGTGGATTATTATACCGAGTGAATTAAATGCTAACTGCAATCTTTCCCTCATCTTATCAGAAACTTTAGTTTTTTTATTTTCTATTTGTTTTAACGTAAGTCGGTTAAATCCTGTTTCCGCCTCGAATTTACTACGAGTTAGCTTCAAAACATCAACCCGTAATTGACGAATATTGTCATTAATGCTCATAAATGCAAACCCCTTATTTTTGCAATCGCAAATTAAAAAATAACTCTAAAAATTTAATTTGTCAAATTTTAATGGATCAATGGAGTTTTTTTGTAGACTGATTATCCCGTTATTATTTATATTTTTTTGCTTTTAAATTATTGGGGTGCTTTTTTTAAAAAAAAAATTAGGGACTAATGGACTTTTTTAAATTGACATATCTACTCTTTTATTTTTAAGTAGATATCAATCATTTGTTACTTTTTCAGGAGGTATAACATAGTGACCACAGCTAAAGATCTAGATCAAAATATCATCGCCATAAGTAAAGTTTTATTAAACAATAATCTACCTAGTGATGTTATTGTCCTTATATTAGATCATCTAGAAGCAATAAAGACCCAAACAAATAAAGAAATAAATAAAAGAGAAAAAGCAGTATTTGCTTTAGTTGAAGATGTTTATAATAATGGAGAGGATGAAGAGCCAGCAAAAAAAGATTATGCTAAACTTGCTACCGCTTTTAATTCAAACCAAAATTATACAGCACGAGAAATTTCGGAAATTTTCAAGTTACCAAAGCAGAGCGTTTATAAGCTTATGGACAAGGTCGGAGTCAAGAGGATTAAAAGAGTGGGACAACCTAGCTTTTATGCAGGGTCAGATATTAAGGCAGCGTTTTAAAAATAAGTTCATATAGGATAAGTCTTTTATCCACTTTTTGGGCAAATGTTACTTTAATATTTGTTCAAAGCCTTAATTATCTTAGCCTTTTAAAGCTTAGATTTTACCTATTTATTTATCAGTCCCTAACAGCATAAAAAAAATATTTAATTTGGGTGTTTATTTTGGTTTACAGAGACGTTTTTAAATTTTGCTACAATGATACTAGAGGGGGGTCTTTTGGGCTTAAAAAAAGACCTTGCAGCCACTGCGTGGCAAAAGGTTTACAGACGGGGTGCGGAGCACTCCATGGTCTGAAAAAGTGTTTTAAACAAGAAGAAATTGGTATAAGAGGTAAATTCATTAATTATATCAAAAAGATGGATACAAAACCATTCCCTTTTCATTCCCTCTTTCATTCCCTTTTCATTCCCCTTTTTTCTCGTAAGTATTTGATATTTAACACCCTCGTTTGTTACGTTAAAGCAAATCATTCCTAGGGAATGGTGATATATCATTCCCATTTGACTACTTTTTGAATGATATGTAAGTAAATTATTGGTTCTTATAAATAAACAAGGGGGTCTAACGTAACATGAAGTCGTTAACAGAAATTAAAACTAAAACTAAAGAAGTCTATGAGAGAAAAAATTTAGGTAGAATGCTTGATAGAAGGAAAGTGCTTAGTCCTTTTGCAATGGCTACCCTATTTCTAGACAAGTTTGTTTATGGTCAAACAGCTAGAAAAGAGTGGCAGCATATATGCCTTCAAGATTTTATTGAATATAAAATTGATTTAGAAAAAAGCACCTTTACCCAAATAAGAAACGACCTAGTTAAAAAACGCATTTTAATTTGTCAGGCTAGCAACAAAGAACTTTCTGAAAATAAGGCAAATGATAAAGCTGGATACTTCAAACTAGGCGATAGCATAAGCGATTATGTAGCTAAGATAAAAATAAGTCGTATTCCTGAAAGGTTAAATTCTGTAGAATATAAAATTGATAGTTTGGAGGAAAATAAAGCGGACAGGGCAGAAATACAAGCGTTAAGAGAAGAAAACAAAGGGATAAAAGAACGACTTACGTTATCGGAAGATGTGATAGAAAAGCTTTCACAAAAAATGGATAAGTTTATAAAAAGTGTCTTGGAAGATTGGCCACCTGATACAGCAATTAGACGGGCGATAGTTGCAGAAAATTTTGACAATCCCAAAACCATGAAAGAAAAATTAAAAGAAGAAAGAAACCTACAATGATAGTTAATTTTAAAGTGTACGTAGAATTTTGTTCGAATGTGCATGAGCCTCATGTTGCTGATGAGATATCGGAAGAATTAATACAAGAAATTAAAAAAGTACCTTATGCCATTTCATTGGATCAATTAACAGTTTTAAAGGACACAGAAAAACCGCTCGAATATTAAGCAATCCATTTTAGGTTCTTTCCAAGGGGTACCCCCCTCGGTGGCACAGAATGCCGCCTGCTTTTATAGGTCAAAATATTTTTTTGAGGTTAACTCTTAAGGTTAACAGTTAACAAGTTAACAAAATCCTTTATGGTTTGGTTTGTACACTGTGTACAAACCTTTTTTATTTGACTCTTTTAAATTAAAAATTTTTAGAAGTATGTTAGTGATTGGGGAATAAATCTTTTGTTTTGAGGTGAACATGAAAGAAACTCTTTTTGCAATCATTACAGGAACAAATAATAAGGGTGGAGTGGGTAAAACTTCTTCATCCGTAAATCTATCAATTACTATGGCGAATCTAGGTTTTAAAGTTTTATTTATCGACGGTGATCCACAAGGAAATGGCACTAAATCAATGGGTGTTCGTGAGCTTATTAATCCTTCCAAAAATCTTTGGACAGCATTTAAAAACAAACTTTCTTATAAGGATGTTGCAGTAAATAGCCCATATTCTAATGTTGACGTAATCGGAGCAACACAAGATCTTGAAGATGCCGTCGATATCTTTTCGAGTTCTCCTAGGCGTTGGAAACTTTTTAAACAGCTACTAGTTGGCGCACAAAACGATTACAATTTTATTTTTATTGATACTCCACCAGCTAAAGGCGGAATATTAACACCTGCCGCTCTAGCTGCTTCAGATTTTTACTTGATTCCCTCGTTTGCTGATTCGGATAGTTACGATGGGTTTGTTAAAATCGTATCTCTTTGTGAAGACATTAAAGAAAATGAAAACGAAAAGCTTTCTTGTCTGGGCGTTTTAATAACATGTTTAAAAAAGAATCCTGCAAGCAATGCCTATTTGGATTATGTTGTTACTCTTCTTAATGAAGCTAATATGCCCATCTTTCCACACTATATAGCTCAATCGGACACTATGGACTCAGCCAGACTAATGGGGAAACCAGCCGTAACACTACCAAATGCAAGCGTCATTAGAGATGGATACCTAACAAATGCTAAATATATTATAACTCAAACAGAAGCATTGAAGGTGGGATGCCCAAGGGAAAGCCCTGATTTATCTAAACTGGGGTTAATACGTCAAAGCCCTACCTATGATCAAAAAACAGAAATTATTTTGCAAAAAAATAGCCGTGTAGAAATGGAATTCTAAGAAAGGGTGTTTTAATGAGCTTTAAAAAAATGATGAAAGAAAAAGGCTCCGAAATGGTTCGTGCTGCCGCAAATGAGGCTCAAGCAAGTAAACCAAAATTAAAAATTGATTGTGACCCTAAAGCAATTTCCTTGGATGTTGTTACACAGCTTTTAGAAGAGATTAAAAAAAATGGTAAAATAACTTCAAGTGTACCAATTTCTAAAATTATTATAGATGAAAACGTACGCAAACAATTTTCGCAAGAAAATATTAATACATTAGGTGAATCGCTTAAAGATGTTGGACTTCTTCATAACATTATACTTCACATTGTAGAAAAAAATGGAGAGTTTTATTTTCATTGCGTTAGTGGAAAAAGGCGAGTGCTAGCAGCGGAATTAATCGGATGGGAAAAGATTGAAGCTGACATATCTCTGGGAGAAAATAAAATTGAGTCCCTGTATATTGGAGCGATAGCAAATCTTCATGAGTCTGTTTTTTGGCTCGATAATGCTAATCTTTATGAAAAACTATTTTCTTTTGGCAACACAGATGAGCAAATTGCAACCCGTGTAAAAGTAAACCCTCGCACCGTTGGATGGTTTAGGAGGCTTGCAAAGATGTCTCCTGCCTGTCAGGAACTAGCTAACTCTCACCCTGAGCTCTTCAATTCCCGTTGGGCGCAACAAGTGGCTAGGCATGGCGAACTTCCAGAAGAAAACTTATTGGAAGAACACATGCAACAAATGATTATCCAAAAAAGGACTTGGCACATAATCCTTGCAGACAAACCAAAAATTAGCGGTGCAACTTCAATTGATAAATCTGAAGCTATTTTAGAGGCTCATCGGACAATCAAAAATTTAGAATATAAACAATTAGACCTAACGAAGAATTTTTTAACCGCTTTGTTACAATCTGGATTTTTATCACAAACTTCATTTAAAAAAATTCAATCTGAGTTTTTTAAGGAAAAATCCGAAGAGCAAAATAATTTAGAGTTACGATCAGAAAACTAAAAGTTTGTACACTGTGTACAAACTTTTTAATTTAACTCTTTTTGGGGTATCGTGAGGAGCCACCACATAACTTGCAAAATGATTTTGTTTATTTATTTTGCAAGTTTCTTTTTTTGAATATTTAAATTCCATTCGTAGTCCAATGCATCAAGAATCTCAGAAAATTTTGTTAAGGATGGTTCGCGTTTTCCTTCCTCATATTGACAATAAGATGTCCTTTCACAACATAGATTTATTGAAACTTTTGCTTGTGAAATTTTTTTTGAATCACGTAATTTTTTAAATATTAAAGAAGTAACATATCTTGAATTTATGAACTTAACAAAAAATTTATTGTTAGAAATTATTTCAATATTAAAATCATCCTCTGAAGCTTCACTTTTAGAAATTTCTTTTAAAATCTGCAAAAGTTTTGCATTCAAACGTGAAAAAAGATCTTCTTGCGTTTTTCCAAGCTCGATAAGATCAAGCAAATGAATATTTGCACTCCATACCTCGCTACCAAATCCGTATGTACCTTCTAATTTCATTTTAGGGGTACCGAGCGGCTGGAACGGAAAAAAGGCGGTTTGAACAGTACTACGATTAGATAGTATTTGGGAATTGAGAGATGTCTTTATTTTAAAGGATAAGTTTAAAGTCTTTATTTTTATATTTTTATAAATGATATTTTAAAAATCATAAGGAAACATAAAATGTACAGTCAAACTTGCATTGAATATCTTGATGAGTTTTCTTATGGATTAAATACACAAATAGCCCAGATTTTAAAACGCAAGAAAAACGATGGTTTATTTGATGCTTTTTTTATTTCAAATACTACGATTAGATAGTATTTGCTAAACCGCCTTTTTTCCGTTCCAGCCGCTCGGTACCCCTTTTAGCTCCCTCTAAAAAATATTCTTTGCCGTCAATTGACGGCATAAAAATAAAAATTTTTACTTTGCTTGACAAGTAGGGCAATTTGTCCTATCAATAAATCATACCCGACGCTAATGTCTGGGTTTCTGCGGAGGTTTTCCCGTGTTTTTAGTCGATCTTTGTGTTGTAAAAGTTAATTTTCCTGAAGCTGATTTTTGGCTTATTCGTCTAGGCTCTCACAATAAAGTGGGCATGCCTGTTAAAAAATTCTATAAAGAGCATATAGGAATTAAGGTTACAAGATTAGATATTTTAATTCCAGATTATCTTTTTTATGTTTTTCTTGATTTATTTAACAGAAAATACTTCAAAAATTTTTGTGCGCAAGGCACTTTGAGTCTTGTTTATATAAAAGTCAGTCAGGTTGAGCGTTTAAAATTCGAGACAAGTTAACGCTTGTCTTTACATTAATGGGGTTTCAAATGAAAATTATAAAAATTCCGAGTATTAAGGATCAAAAATCTTTTTTAAAAGAAAATAAATTAAAATCATCAGATGAATATGAGGTTGAAATTCCAGATTCATGGAAGGTCTTTGAAAGAGGTTATAGTTCGCCATCACCTGAAGAAATAAGGATGACTTTTAAAGGTTTTTCAAGTTCTCAACTTGCAAAAATGCTCGGACTTTCGGACGGAAGGGTAATTCGTCGATGGAAATCTGGCGAATCTGAAATACCGTATTCTGCTTGGCGTTTGTTTTTAATAATCACAGAAAGAGTGATTGATTTAAATGATGATCGCTCTCATTTCGAAAATAAAGCTAAATAAATATAAAATAATTTTTGCTATTTTTGTTATCATTTAGAATAATGCTTAATATTAATCAATCATACCTCAAAAATAATTTATCAGATTATTGCAGCGATTTATTCTTTTTTTCTTCTTCTAACTCTTTGAAGCAAGCTTCAAAATCCCCAAATTTTTTATTGACTATATCACGTCTTATTGGTGTATCAGGGGGCAAAGCTTTTAAAACAAACTCAGCTACTTTTTCAATTTTACGAGAGAGGCTCTTAAGTTCCTCTTTTATTTCTTTGTTTTCTTCTTTTATTCCTTTGTTTTCGGCTTTTAAAGCCTCAATATCTTCGGTGTGTTTATAAACAACCTCGGGTAAATTTAAATCTCTACCTATTTTAATATATTTCATGATGTTTGTATGGGGCTTGAACATATTACATTTATGGTTTGCCACATCTCCTTTAATTTCTTCGTCAGTAGCCTGACAAATTAAAATTCCTTTTTTAAGCATAGTTTCACGCCACCCATAATATGTTTTGTAATCCTCTGCAACGTTAATCCCTGCGGTTTTTAAATCTTCAGCCGTTATTTTTTGCCAATCTGTGGGGTTATTTGACTCTGTAAATTTTTGTAGAAACAGTCCTGCTAAAATATAGTGGTTTAATAACTTATATTTTTTGCCCTTTAAAAAAACACCAAACGTTTGATAATTCTTCCTTTGGTCGTCTTTTTTCTTCTTGTATATCATGATGATTCCTTTCAAGTTTTTCTAACTGTCCAATATTAGAAATATAATTGTCTTGTTTCAAGTGGTTAATTTCATTAACGAAAATAAAATGACTTCGACAGAAATAGTTAGCATAAAATATAGAAAAATGTCAATTCTTCGACGCAACTTCGGTGTCGAAATTCGACAGCTCGTTTTTTTGCGTCTGTAACCCGTTGATTTCGTTAAGGCACGCCTCGACAATTCTTCGACAGACCCTTCGACAATTCTTCGACAACCTACTAGTCGGTCATTTTTTTTTCGTCTTACTGCGCCTAAGAGAAGTCGCTTTCTTTGTTACTTTAATTTTACCTGTATTCTGTCAGATCTTTCTGTCAACACGCTCAATCGCCGCTTTTGCTTCTTTTTCTCGCTATGGAGGCTACCGCCCCCGCTCGTAAACCCTTGCCCCCACTAGGGGCTACAGGTTTTTTAAAACCATTTAGAAGCCCATTAAGACCCTTCAAATGAGAAAAACGACATAATGCAAGCCACGAAGCAAACCCCTTCTTAAAATTAAAATAAACCCCATAATTTTAATTTTTTGTTTTAGCTATTAAAGAGGCAAAGTAAAAATATTATTTTTTAAGTCACAAAGAAGTCACGTTGACAAAATTTATTTTGCATATTAATAACTTCACAGGTCACGAATAAGAACCGTGATTGAAAAATAATTAGAACTACAGAAAAGGAATTATCATGTCGTACTTTTGCAAACCAAAACATGTTTCTCAAAAAACAATTAATGACAAACTTTATATATATGCCCCATTTAATCTATCTGCAAATAAAAAATATAAAACTAGAGGTGGAAATTGGAACGCTAGTTTAAGAGCTTGGGAGTTTAATTCATTAGATAGTGATAAAGTGAATAAATTACTTGATTCTATTTTTGGAGAAAATGGAACAGAAAATGAAATTGAATATGTCTCCTTAAAATTAAAGGGCGAACGTTTATGCGGTAATTATGCTGATTTTGTATTAACAGGTAGGAAAATAGTAGAAAGAAAAGAAAGAAATTCTGAAGTTTCCCTTGATAGCCAAGCAATACTATTAAATGGTGTCTATGATAGGTCTGGCGGTTCCGTAGCTAATCCAAAAATAACAGGCAAAGACGTTCAATTATTGTTAAGATATTTTCCAAAAAAATTAATTGAATCGATTAAAAAAGATTTTGAAAATGAAAATTTAGAACTTGAAATAGACGAAGAAGACACTAAAAAAATTTCGGATTCAATGAATAAAACAGCACAAGAAAAACATGTAATTGCTAAAAATGAAAATGAAAATTTCGAAGAAAAATACAATAAGTTACTTATAGAACATAACGCCCTTTTAAATAAGATGAATGAAATAAAAAGTTTAATTAATACTTTTTAAGTTAAAATAGGAAATATAAAGTAATGCTTTCCCATAAAGATTTCACGGAAGAATATGAAAAGAATATCAGGGCTTTTATGAGTGCTTTAGCAAGACTTGAAATTAAAAATTCAAAGCGGATTGCAAGATTTTTAATTAAAAAGTTTTCAGAAGAATTTAACAATATCAGATTTAATAGTGTGAAAATAACTCAATTCGAGTGGCTAAATGAAACGGAGTACAACACAAGCTACAAAAATTTTGATGAGTTTATCGAAGAATTAATAGCTAAAAATGTTATTGTTTGCTTTGATAAAAATGATATTTTTTCCCCTCAATATAATATGGGGGAAGTAACTAGAAAGTATATCGATGTTGCGGATTGGCTTAATATTCCAAAAAAAATAAGTTTGCTTGAAAACGAATTAAACAAAATGGCAACAAAAAAAGACTTAGAATATTTAGTAAATTCAGTTATAAAAAGAGACTAAAAATGAATACAGAACAAAATTACGTTGTACAAGAAAAACAGTTTAAAAAATTAGACGAAGATTTTGGTTTCTATGAATACGAAACTAGATTTATTATCTGCCAACCTGATGGGACTTTAATAGACGATGCGCAAGGATACGGGTACAAAACAGCACAAGCAGCTCATAAAGCTCACTGGTTTAAAAATAAAGGTGGAAAAGAAAAGATAGATTTAACAAAAAAACAAGCTAATGTTTTTTGGAAGAAAAACAAAAAGTTTGGTGATGAATTAAGAGATTATTTAGAATCAAATTGGAAAAGAGAAATCCCCAATAAAGAGATAGAAGAGTATGCTAAAGAAAAAAATATAATTGGGTTTTCTCCTAAATTTTTGGAATACTTATTTAGATATTAAATTGAAAAACTTTGTAAAATAAAAACACAATTATATTTTAGCAGGGAGGCTATAAAATGAAATTAAAATCTATTCTAACATTATTTTCTATTGCAATTATTTCTACCTCTATCATTTCATGCAAAGGCAAAGATGGTGAAGATGGTAAAAAAATATTTGAAAAAGAAGTGCCCGTTTATATTCCACCTAAAAACGGTCAAGATGGAAAAGATGGTTTGAATGGCCGAGACGGTAAAGACGGTTTAAATGGTAAAGACGGAGTAGACGGTTTAAATGGCGTTAACGGAATAGATGGTTTAAATGGTAAGGATGGTAAAGATGGGATAAGTTATTCTGAATTTTTAGATCTAAAAAATTCTTTAGAAGCCCTCTCACTTAAAGTAAATGCTTTTGACCCTCCTACTTTTTCAGCTCCCGAAAACACAAATAAAGAAGAAATCGAAGTTAGAAATGAAATGCACAGAAACCTTTTAGATTTAAGGACTGAATTACAGACCGCAATTAGGAAATCAAAAGAAAGCACAACGCTTGAACAAAGCGAGAAATTGGCTCAACTTTCTGGTTCTTTGGAAAGAGTTACTGAAACATTAAATTCATTAATTGATATGGTTACATCGTCTGATTATTTATCAAAATATGCAACTTTAGATAGAGTAAAAACAATCGAGGAACATTTAAGAACAGCTATCAATGCAATTAATATTTTAAAGAATCCTGAAAAAGCAAAATGCTTTAGTAAAAAACCTGAAGATAAACAATTTAAATATTCAGAGGAATGTACAAAATTAATGCAGGACGTTGTTAACGATAGAAACAAAAAACCTATTCCAAATTTGCCAGAAAATGAGGTGTAACATGAATTTTGATTATCAATTGCCTGAAGATACACACGAGAACAGACAAAGAGATATGGTTTACCCCACTAGAATTTTAAACAATTTGGGAGGAGGAAACTTTATTGTAATGACAGACGCAACAAACATGGCTTTTACCAGAAACACTCTTGAGTTTTTTATACCTAAAAATATTTCTGAAGCAAACAAAATTGTAATCACCTACAACGAAAATGTAGATAGATATTTAATGTATTTTGTTAAGCACGATAAGCTTAAATCAGAAGTAATAAAACAAGAATTGAATTTAAAAGGCAGCGAATTAAGAGATAAATTTGAAACTAATACCCAACTTTCTACCCGTTAAAACAAGAAAGCCCCGGCTTTTAGACTAGGGCTTTCGAGTAAGAACTACAGAACAAAAAACTCTATCGAAGAATCTATCTGTAACCCCTTGTAACTGCCACAAAAAAATACCCAAGTCAAAATCTTCCTGTAAAAAACTTTTAACTGGCTAAAAATAAAAAGCTTAACTTTTTCGAGTCAAAAACTTGACAGGTGAATAGTTTTACCTGTAAAATATTTTTAACTAGTGAAAGTAAGAACGTCATTAGTGAACAAAACACTTTATCGGAGGTATACCCCTATGTTTACAAATTCAGAAATCAATTATTATTACGCTAAGTTAATGGCCGCTAGAGCAATTGGCGAATGCTACCAAAACGATTTAGCTTACAAATTAGGCACTGATAGAACAATAGCGCATTCTGTGGCCGTAGCTTTAAAAGTTCCGTTTAAAACAACAAATACAATGTACGGTTTAAGACTTAAATATGATGTGGAATTATGGCAACAAAAGCAAAGACTAGCTAAAGTTAATGCGTCGTAATGCTCATTAACACATAATTTTAACACATACGGAAAAGGAATTTCCCCATGACAGTAGTAAGAAAACCCGTTAATAAATATACAATAAAACCCACAGAAATTAAAATCCCTGCTGTTTCCACAGGAGCAACAGAAACAGCAATAACAGCAACATCAAACGAAACCCTAGAACGTCTTGCGCAATATGGATTCGATAGGGCTAGAGTTGAGCTTATCAAAGACCAGATTGCAAAAGGAGCTACCGACTTAGAATTAGAAATGTTCCTCATGACGTGCCAAAGAACAGGATTAGACCCATTTTCGAGACAAGTTTATATGATAAGACGCTGGAATAAAGACGCTACAACAAAAGATAAAAAAATAGCTACGATTCAAATATCAATTGATGGATTTAGAGCCATAGCAAGCGCACATCCCGATTATGCAGGCCAAACACCAACATTATTTTGCGGTAAGGATGGGATCTGGAAAGAAGTTTGGACAGGCGACGCTAGCAAAGGCGAGTTTCCTTATGCTGCTAAAGTAGGAGTTTATCGCAAAGGATTCGAGGCTCCCACTTACGCCATCGCTAAATGGGATTCTTACGTACAAACTTTTGATAATAAAGAAGAAAAAATTAAAAACGAAGTTTCCCCAATGTGGCGCAAGTTTCCTGAGTTGATGCTTGGCAAGTGTGGCGAGGCTTTAGCTCTTCGTAAAGCCTTTCCAAAGGAACTTTCTGGCTATTATGCACCCGAAGAAATGGCTCAAGCTAACAATGTGATAGAGGTTGAATCAAGCCCTGTAAAAGCAATTAGCGAGCATGTAACGGCCGTTAAAACCGCTCCAGTAGCCCTTGCTGCTCCTGCTTCTACTCAAGCCCCTAAAGCTGAACTGGAATCAGATAAAGAACCTTACACGGGCAAAGACAACCATAGAGAAATTTTTAAAGACCTTATGGCGCAATTAAAATGTGTAAAAAATTGCAAGACCTCAGAAGAAAAAGCCCCGATTTACAAGGCTTTTAATGAAAAAAGTATGGGGGTGCCCCTATGTTTTTTGGAGGAGCATTTGAAGAATCTTGACGAAGAGGCAATGCACGCATAACAGGCAGGCAGTCAATTGACTGCCCCATAGAAAAGGGGAGTAAATGGGATTTAAAGAGGCATTAAAGATGCAACGAGCAAAAATTTTAAAAGAGTGTGACAAAGATGAACTAAAAACATCAGAGCTTGCGGAAGTTTTAAAATGCACAAAAATAACAGCTAGATTAGCAGCAAGTGAGTTAAAAATACCGTCAAGAGTTGAACCTTGCAGATATGGGGAACAGCGAATTTATTTAATAAAAGAATGGAAAGAAACTTACAAAGATTAATTAATCTTTTTTAATCGTACCAAGTTATCTTTTATTTCTAAGTTATATTCAGGTCTAGAATTTATTGCTGTCTTTTTTTCTATAATTTTTGGGATATCTGCTAAATGTTTTTCCGCTCTTGATCGTGCTTCTTTTGCAAGTGTATCTTCAACTGGTTTTAAATAGATAAGCCATTCTTGCTCGTTCCAGTATTTATTTCCTGCTTGCTGTTCACAAAGAAATCTAGCTAATAAATTTACAAAATTAATTGCGTGTTGTTCCGTATTATCAAACAGTTCTTTTGCTTCTGTTTCTGTAAAACCACTCTCTTTTTCTAAAATTGCTTTAATTACCGTATTTTCAAAAACTTCAAGCCAATTATCAAAAGTTTCGTTTTCACATGCTTTGTGAATAGAGCTTAAATAGTATAAATGATCGGGTAATTTAGGTAAAAATGTTCTCATAATTCTGTTCTTTTTTTAAGGTTATGGCCAAAAGCCAATATTAGCATAGAGCAAATTTTACAGCCGTGCAAACAAGCAAAAAAATCTAAATGAAAATAAATTTATCGGCATTGTTATGCTTTGCCTAATAACCAAACATTTTTTGTTGAAAAAGTATTTTGTAACAACATCTTGTTGCAAGAGTAAATAATATTGAGGTTTTTGCAGTAACAAAAACCTCAACTTTAAATTTAGGACAGAGCATATGCAATGAGTAAAGGATTCGGAAGCTGAAGGCAAGTCACCAGAAAAATTTTTTTTCTAAAACGAAGTAAAATAATTTATAAAAACTAAAGCATGCTAAAAATCTCTTAAAGAACGATTCCAGTTTTCCAATAATGGGTCACGTTCTCTTTCACGTTTTTTAGGTTCAATTTTAATTTTAGGTTTTTTTGCATAAATTCGGTCATTTAGCTCTTGCCATTTTTGCTCTGAATATGTGTCAATCCCCAAATCGTATGCCACTGCTCTTGCATAAATTCGGCAGTCTAAAGCTTCATTTCTTGTAAAAGTTTTCTTCCAATGATTATTATAATACGTCTCGGAACATAACATTTTAAAATAATATTCTGGATAATCTGGAAAATGGCAATAAGCAATTGGGGTTTTGCCGTCTTCAATTCGTCTGTTTAAATTACCATAAAATTCAGTCTTAAACTTATCAACTTGCACAGATAAAACTTTAATTGTTTTACCTAAATAAAATCCATTGCTATTTTTTTCTTTTACATCAATTGTAGAACACATTCCTTTTGTGCCACGTGTAGACGTTCCTTTAACGGGAATGACTTGATTAAATCGCTCGTGAGTTCTACAAAAGTTATAAATAAAATTTGACCGATTCCCATCTGAGCAGTCAATGCCCATTCTTTCAATAGGTAACACAGCGTCACTATCTGCTACAGGAAATAACTCATTTGTTACTTTTCTTAACTCATCCCACACCTCAGCTTGTGAAGTGTCCCCTAGTAAAGTCCTGTAACAAATACTCCAGCTTTCCCTGTTTTTTCCCCAAGCCACAACTTCTAATTCAATTCTATCATGCTGAACATCAGCCCCACAGGTTAAAAGGCATGCCCCTTTAGGGACTATATTTTGTGGGTAATATTCACGTCTATTGTATATCTTTTCAAAGTCAAATATTTCTCCTGTTTCTTCGACAGGCAAACCAGCTTCTAGGTTTATCAAACTAATTTTTGCATTTTCATCAAAAGCGGCCGCTTCAATTTGCCTTGCAATATCTGCCCAACTTTTCCAACCTATTGGCGCATACATTGAGCTAATATGAAAACTTGCATGATTAGGGTCTTTGCTTTTAGCGGTAGGAATCCATTTGCCACGAGGAATAATATTTATTTTATCAATTTCAGAAAATAAATTTTTACATTGGATACATTCATATTTTACAGACTCAAAATTATCTTCTTCCCATTTTAATTGACCGATTAAGAGTTCTTGAAAATGCTCACAATGGGGACAGGGTACATGAAACTTTCGTTGGTCTCCTTCTAAGTAACTTTTATAAATTAAACTTGTTTTTGCGTCCGTGGGCGTACTATTGATAAATATTTTTTTATTGGAAAATGTAGAGGTTCTTGCAGAAGCTAATTTTATAGGCGAACCTTCTCCGTCAAGATTCCGAGGCATGCGATCAACGTCATCAAGAACGAGAATTCTTACTGGATTAGAGCATAATCCAGCAGAACTATTTCCACCTGCAAAGTATAAAACACCGCCCTCATATTCTTTCATTAAAGTAGTGTTACCGCCAGCTTGAGAACGAGCAGCTTTAAATTTATCTTTAATCTTTGGAATCTCATCTAGCAAAGGCGTAAATCTGTTCTTACTAAATCCCTCCACCAACTCTTGATTAGGCATAACAAGCAATAAAGGGCATGGGTCTAAATCTGCATAATAAGCTAACAAGTTGTTTGCAAATGTAGATAGCCCTAATTGTACCCCCTTCATTAAAGTTACAATCTGAAAAGGCGAGCTTAAGCTTAATAACTTCATTGGCTCTCTCAAATATTCCACACGCTCCACACTGTAATTACCTGCCTCGGCTGAAGATTTAGAAGAAAGTTTTACATACTTTTCGCACCATTCAGGCAAGTCAATTTGTTCAATTGGCTTTATTCCACGAAGAAAAGCGTCTCTATACCCCATCTATATCACCTGTTACTTTTTCTGTTTCCTTCTCTTCAGGTAGATTTAAAATATTCAAAACATTTGTTAACTCTTTAGTTAAATGTGTTTTAATTGTATGGGGTTCTGTAAAACTGGAATAAAGATTGCAAACCCTTTGGGGAATTAACATCAATTGTATTCTAACTTTTCTACCTATTTCAAATGCTTCTTTTTCAACTTCTTCCGAACTAATTAAACTTTTTTTCTCTTGCAAAAGCTTTAAACGTGTTCTCTTAACGTCTAAAGCCATTTTTTTTGTTTTCTCAAAGTCATATCTTAAATCAGAATTGTTATTGTTTTCTGTATTATTTACGGGCGTGCGAACATGGAAATTAGAGCCATTGCTAGACCTAGCACGATGCTTATTGTTATAAGTATTGAAACTAGAAATATTATTGTTACGATTGTTTGAATAAGTGTCATTAGAATTTTTGTTAATTTTTTCATTAATATCATTTTCTTTTTTACTGTCATCTAAATTATTTGTATTTTTTTTTGAAAAAACTTTTAAAACCTGAGTTAAGTCATATAAAACTTTTCCTTTACTATCAACGTTTTTTGCAAAATCTAATCTTTTTTGAGCAATTAGTTTAGATATGTAGGGTTTGCTGACTCCCATTTCTTTAGCAAGGTTTGTGGCATTTATTAAAATAGAAGTCATTTTATTTTACTTTCTTTAATTCTTTGTCTAAATAATAATTTATATTGTGCTTCAATCTGTTTAAATAAGTTTGCTTTGCTTTAGCACTTATTAAATCTGCAATTCCCATATTGTTTTTAATTACATCGGTCATGCTTACATTACTCATCTCTCTCTTGTATGAATCTCTAGCGGAAGACTCACGACCTAATGCAATTTTAGTATTTTTAATTGCATTGCCTTTTTTACTAAGCCTTAAAAATGTTCGGTTTGTAGCAACATCTTTTCCTAAAATCTTAGCTGTTACTTTTGTATATTTACGCTTTCCTTTTTTACCTAATATTTTTTCAGTTCTAAGTTGAAAATTTGAAACTGCTTCTTGGAATGTGGAAAAACCTATAGAGGCTTTCATGTCTTTTATGGGGGTATTATCTTTTGCCTTTAATTGTTTAAAAACACGCTTGTGAAAAAGCTTTACAGGTACTTTAATTTCTTTTTGTTTATTTAATTGTGCTCTTGCAAATGAGGTGACACTTTTTTGAGTTTGTTCCAACGAGCGACGAATTGCCGCTTTTAATGCTTGAGATGCTATTTCTTTTGTTGCTTTTTTTAATGAATCTAACGTTTTTGTTTTTATTTGGATGGTAGCCATTTTCAATCCTTGTTAATGTAAAACCTAATTGTTTTTTTTGTTTAGTGTCCTCTTTTATTTTGTAATAAGATTCAAGACAACCGTTAATAACGGGAGGAAGTTCTTTTTTTTTCAGCCATAGCGGCAAGGGTTTTCCTTGTTCTGCAAGTCGGTAGAATTTGGGTGCAAGCATTTCTATAGCTAAAAGCACATGGCACGGTTTGACATTCGTCTTCGTAACAAGGAGAGTTTCGGCCATCAGATCTTCAACCATGACATGGCCTCTGGAAAAATAAGCATATCTACTTAAAATAAAACAAGCTTGCCTAACTGGCTCAAGAAGAACTCTCGGAGATTTTTTAAAATCATAGATATCTTTTCCGATTAAAGTGCTCACTCTTCCCAAATCGTCTATTACCGTACAAATTGTCCTTGGTGTTATTTTTATTTCCATGCAACTATTCCTTTTTATTCAGATAGCTACAGGTTAACTTCTAATGTAATCGGTTAACTAATTTTAATTTTAAATTAATTATGGATAACTTTTTAAATTGATTTTATTGGGAGAATTTTTAACAAAAAATTTTCAGGATAAGAATTGGAAAAAATCTTAAGACCAAGATTGACAAAACATACCCCTATGTTTTATATTTGCGAGACTAAGGAATTGAATTTTCTTAGAAAACAAAATAGGAGGCTCAAAATGACAACCGCATCAACTATGACAGATTTAAACGGGATTGTTGGGAATTATTTAGGCGATACTTATACAAAATTTGGAGTGGAATGAAAAATATTTAAAAGAATAAGAAACAAAGAAAGAGATTGCTTAATGTCTGAAGGTGAAAAAACAAGAGAGCGATTTTTAAATATAGCTAAACATTTGGGGCTTGAAAACCCTGAAAATTATGCAAACAACGCTCTCAGAAATTTGAACATGTACGATTCAATGATTAGAAAAAAAGATAAAAATTATAAGATTAATTTTCTAAAAACTCATCCTAGTTTTGATAGCGATAATTTGAAATATAAAGATGTTGCTAGAATATTGGGGACTGAGCTTAGGTATACAAAAAAATTAATAGTTGATTTACAAATACCTGTAATTTTAAAACCAAAACTTGATAATGAAAATGATGTGATTGGGTATGTCCAGCTTAAAACTTGGAGAAAGGCAATAAAGAAAGATTAAGAATTTTTATTTATCTTTTGCCTGCTTCTAGTATGGGTAAATTTGCTTCTGTAGGAATATAAATCACTTCTTTATTATTCCCATTTAAATTTGATATCCAAAGATAACGTAAATAACTCTCATTATTTTTTAATGAGCTGCCTATAATTTCGTTTGCTTTAGCTACACCTTTAGCCCGTTCTATTTCTGCAAGAGCTTCTGAAATTGCAGCTTCTTTTTTTGCTTCTGCTTCAAGGATTTTAATTTTCCTATTTGATGTTGCTCGTGCTAATTCTGCTTCTCCTTCTTTTTCTTGCTGCCAAACTTTATAAAGAGGGTAAAAAGTAAATCCACTAATTACCATAATTGTTAATGTTATTATTGTATAAATTAAATTAGATTTTTTCATATATTTAAGAATTTCCTTTAATCAAGTTTAGAAGCTTTTGCATATTTCCTTCTGAATGTTCACATAATTTATCGGAAAAGCAAACCATGCCAGTTCTGTATAAATAGGCTTTCTTTAAATCTTCATTTAAAAAATGAGTTAGCCAGCCTATTTGCCCATATTCGGCATGTGTTTCTATCCCTGTAATATAAAAATCTTTCTTAATCATTTGCGCCAATATATTGTTATTTGATAAGACAAAGCAGCATATAATCTGAATAAATCCTAATTCTTTGCAATACTCAATTGCTTTATTCAGACACTCCGATAAAATCCCCTGCCTTTGATATTCTTTTTTAACGACTCCATGGCGTAGATAGTAAACATCTATGTCTCTCTGCTCTCCCCTAAATAATGCAATAGCTTTATCACCGTCTTTTAAAATAAAATGATGAGAGATATTTGAAGTCTTATTTAATAGATTTTGTCTTTTTAATTTTTGCTCATTTGTTAAAATTCCTTCACGAATAAAAGTAATTTCATCAGGGAAATCTTGCATAAATTCATTATAGTAAATGTCCCAATATTGGGAATCGTTTACTTGTATTACTTGATAATTTAAAATTGTAT
This sequence comes from Silvanigrella sp., assembly GCF_044369315.1. NCBI lineage: Bacteria > Pseudomonadati > Bdellovibrionota > Oligoflexia > Silvanigrellales > Silvanigrellaceae > Silvanigrella > Silvanigrella sp. The sequence goes on along the minus strand of NZ_JBIPMD010000007.1, from coordinate 13,901 downwards.
TCATAAAAATATCATCCTTAATATTTAATTAAATTAATAGTTCTTCTTTGATTCTATACGGTATAGACGTTTCTCTTGTTCTGCTTGAAGTCTCTCAATTTTCAATTGTTGTTCTTTAAGATTCAATAAGTCCCTTTGATTCGATTCAAGTTTCACTTGAATCTTTTCAGAATTAATATTTGCTTGTTTTTGCTCTTTATAAATATCATCTATTTTAGCTAAAACTCCATTGTTTATATCTTTAGCTACATAGCCCACAAATACAAAAACTGTAATCAAAACCACAGTACCAAAAACATAAGGTGCGCCTGAGCCTGTGAAACCTTCAGTAACTTTATTGACCAATCTTTCAGTCATTGTATTGGCATTATCCTGTGATTTATTATTTGGGGGGCTTGAATTATTTTCCATTTGTTATCCTTTTTTTATTATTGAAATACGCCCTTATTTTAGATATGCGGTTTATCCAACCTTTTAATGGGTATTCATTTATTGAGGTAGTTTTGTAATATATTTCAGCTATTTTTTTGAATTGTTTTAATCTAAAGTCATAGAGGGTTTCTAAAATTTCTGATTCTGTCATGGGTCTTTCTAATATTTTTGCATTCATATATTCAGTTATTTTTTTGTGACCATAACTACCCCCATTAACTAAACAATCAAAATAATTATAATGAATTTCTATTCGCTCATTAAAGCGACAGTTCTTAAAAATTTCTTCTTGATAAAAATATTTAACTTCTTCGTCAGATAATGAGCTGACAGGTTTAATAGGAATACCCATTTTTTTACAAAAATTATTGTATGTTTTTTGGGTAATCCCTCTAAAAGTTTCCCCTCCCCTATCACGAGGATCATTGCTATGTCTCCCTTCCACTTTGTCCAAAATGTTTAAAAACTCGTTTAATCTGCTCATCTTCAAAACCTCCAAAATTTTAAGAAAGCACGTACCTAATTGAAAGGGTTGGACTTTTTAAATCGGATTTAAAAAAACTAAGCGAATCAATTGGCTACGTGATTTTTTAAAATTTTGAGGGGGTGAAACCGTGTCAGAAAACAGATCAAAATTAATGGAGCAATTGGAAGCCGTTGAGGAAGCCATATTTAGCAATGTAAAAATTGTTAAATTTGATGGTAAAGAAGTTCATTTTAAAACAACAAGCGAACTATTAAATGCACGGGATATTTTAATTACAAAAATTAATTCATTAAATAGGAACAGACCAAACAGGCGAGTAATGATTTATGATCCAAGATAATGTCTATTATCAATGGGAAATCAACACAAGGTCGTTTGCAGCGGCTAGCAGAAGCGCACGCCATCAAAATTGGCTTGCATTAGATACACATGGGATTAATCATAAACTTGCATATAATTTGAGTACTCTAAGGGCTAGAAGCCGCCAACTGGTGGACGATAGCGGCTATCCTTCCAAAGCCATGTCATCCATCCAAAATAACGTGGTTGGTGGTGGGATACTGGCAGATATTTATTATGGAAATAAAAAGAATAGATTCCTGCAAGAGCTATGGGACGAATGGGCAAAAAGCGCAAATGTAAGTGCCGATGGCATGCTAAATCTTTACGGCCTCCAATCCCTAGCTTGTCGGGAGGTAGCGGCTGGCGGTGATGCGTTTCTTCGCTGGTATCCAGCGGATAACTTATTAGGTTTTGAAATTGGCCTTATAGAGGCAGAGTTAGTAGATGAGAGTTTAAATCAAACAACCTCCCCAATGGGGCAAATCGTTCAAGGTGTTGTTGTAAATCCACGTGGTAGGCGGCTAGGCTTCATGGTTAAGCATAGCCATAACACGGCCGAATCGAGTTTTATTCCTGCCACTGAGATGTTGCAATTAATAAAAATAGAACGAGCTGGGCAGATTAGAGGAATCCCAACGCTTACACCTGCTATGCTCGATTTAAAACATCTTGATGATTATCAAACTTCGGAACTCATTAGAAGGCGTGTAGCAAGCTGTTTTTCGGCTTTCGTGCATGACATCCAAGGCGGAAGCCAAATTGCCGAAAAAGACAATCCTCGGCATTTAGAAGGTGAGACAATGGGCGCAGGTACGATAGAATATCTGCCAGCAGGAAAAACCGTTACTTTTCCCACTCCACCCAATGTTTTAGGTTATGCAGAATTTGTAAGCGTTACTTTAAAGAAAATAGCCGCAGCTATCAGCATGCCGTATGAATTATTAACGTCTGATCTATCTGAAGTTAATTTTAGTTCTGCCCGTGTTGGGCTGGTAGAGTACTACAAAAATGTAGATGCGTGGAGAGAAAATACAATTATCCCTCAGATGTGCGACCCCATTGTTAAATGGTTTGCCGAGGGAGTTAACTATCATTATCCAAAATTTGAAGTTGAAAAAATAAAAGCAATTTGGACAGCTCCGAAGCGAGAAAGTATCGACACATTAAAAGACGTGAAAGCGCATGTCCTCGCTTTGCAACATCAATTAAAAACAGTGGAAGAAATTAGAAGAGAAGATGGCTATACCTCGTCTGAACAAGTTTTAAATACCCCATTAAAAAATAAAACGGATAATAAAAATAAAAAAATAGGAGGTAATAAATGACAATATCCGTTTTAGAATCTTGTTTTAAATTAAAGCCTGAAAGCACAAAAGATGAAGATAGATCCTTTATATTAATTGCTTCAACAGGTGCAGAAACTCCAAGAACTGTATTAATAAATGGTAAAGAAGTTACTTATTTTGAAGAGCTAGTTATCTCTGATGACAGTGTAGTTTTAAATAGATTAAAGGCAGGAGCAAGCCTACTTAATAACCACAAACGGGATGATATTTCCCATATATTAGGCCGTACAACAGACGCATGGATCGAAAATGGTTTGTTACATGTAGCGGCTAGATTATCAAAACGATCAGGATTAGATGACCTTTGGCAAGATATAAAAGATGGAATTATTACCAGTATTTCCATGGGATATTTTACACTTCTTATAAAATGGCTACAAAAAGAAAACTACGCATATAAAACAAAATTAATCACAAAATTAGAACCATTTGAAATTTCAATAGTCCCTGTATCAGCGGATTATAAAGCAAATATTCGTTCATTAACTGATGATAACAATTCCTATAACGAAACAATAATTGAAGGAGAAACAGATACAATGTTTTATAAAAATAAAATCGGCCGTGCCATGAAAACAAGCGAGCCAGCAATAACAGCTTCTATGAATGACAATGTTGCTAATAATTCAACGACGATAGAATCAAGCAATGCCGTTTCTGATATAAAAACAGAAACTCGTTCTCTAAATTCCGCAAATACTACGGACATACCTAAGAGTTCTGTTTTTTATGCAGATTTAAGCGTCCTATGTGCAAAACGTTCTCTAAATACAGAACAAACACATAATGTTTTAACTGATGCGTTAGATATTCAACATGGCAAAAAACTTATTACTCAATACGCAATGGAAAATTTTGAAAAGAATAATCCAATTAAATCGCACTCTGCACCTGTATATGGGACAGACCACTGTGAAATAAAACATATGCAACGAGGCATTGAAAATGCCCTTGCTGCTCGTATTGGTGTCGAAGAAATACAGGAAATAGGCGCAAATTATCGTGGCATTTCCTTTCTTGATACTATTAAATGTTTAAATAGAGATTTAAGCGGATACGACAGAAACGAAATTGCGGAACGTGGGATAAATTCGGCATTATTTGGAGATGCACTTCATACAGTTGTGAATAAAGTCGTAAAATTCAATTATGGACTTATTGAGCAACCCTATAAACCTTTAATTAGCCCCATGGTGTTACCAGACTTTAAAGCAACTAATCTTGTTGATACGACAATATTTACCGAGTTTGAAAAAACGCCAGAAGGTGCGCCACCAAAGCAAGGACACTCCACAAACAACACTCAAAATTCTATTAAATTAGACACTTTTCAAAAGAAATTATCTATCACTCGTCAAGCAATCATAGGCGATGAAATAGGATTATTGCAAGAAATTCCAAAAATGTTTGGACGTGGTGCGGCAATGACTGAAAAGAAAATAATCATGTCTTTGTTTTCAGATCTTACTTATAAAATGGCGGATGGCCACACCGTATTTTGTAAAGAACACGGCAATCTAGCTGCCATCAAAGGCATTCCAAGCGCAAAAACATTTGAGGAAGGTGACAATGCTTTAGCTGCACAAGTAGCATTAGATGGTAACCGAATAGGCTTATATGGGTGTTGGCTAATTGTACCAAAGAATTTAGAAAATTCAGCTTACCGTGCTCTTGCTTCTGTCAATGCAAATAAAGCTGAAGACATCAATATATACGCAAATAGATTCCAATTAATTGTCGACCCGTCTTTAGATAGTATCAACCCTCATGGCTGGTACATGACTGCTAATCCAATTCAATATGACATAGTCAAAACCGCATATTTAGCAGGTTCCACAGGTTCGCAACTAAGGAAACAACAAAATTTCGATACACTTTCAATTGACTTTATTGGGTTACTGGATTTTGCGGCTGCAATATCCAGTTATAAAGGGGTTTTTTACAATCCTGGGAAATAATAAAGTAACAAACATAACTAAATTTAGAAAGGATTAAAAAAATGACTTTAGAAAAACCTAAACATTACACTGGCAAAATTGGCGAATATACAACTGGATATTTTTCAGCTCCTGAAAATGTAAAAGCACATGAACCCTATTTATTAGGTAAAATAGTTTACGTACCGTTAACTAACGCAAAACAAGGTGAGCATGTTACAGTGGATTTTAAAGGCCAATTTTTATTAGCAGTGACAGGAAAATTCGTTGCAGGTGCTCCGATATATTTGGACACTGCCGCTAGAACATTATCAGCAACTCAAAATAATAATTTAATTGGTTATGCCCTAACTAGCGGTGAAAATGAATTAGCGGAGATTCTCATATAATGAAAATAAACTTTAATTCATTAGTAGAAAACGCTTCAAATATAATTAACAGAACATTAGGTGAGCCGCTTTTAGTCCAATTTAAAGACGATAGGTTTAATTTATTGACTGGTATTTATGGGGAGAAGTTACTTACCCCTTTAGAAAACTCTATTGCAAGTATTACTGATTACCTTTGTACGGTCAGTGTAAAATCTAAAGATGAATTTGATAGAGTAGAAGTCAATTTTGTTAAAATTAAAGAAAAGAAATATAGCGTTGTAGCACAAGAAACTTTGCAAGGATTTATCAAATATTATCTAGGTGAGTATCATGACAATTCAAGTAACAAGAAAATTAATAAAAAAAGAGATTTTTGAGTATCTTAAAAAACTCTTTAATAAAGTTCAGTTACGAATAAATTACTTACATTCTTTTGATAATAAAGAAACTTATCCAATTGTAAGCATTTTAAGTGTTCCTGAAAAAATGGTTAAAGATATTTTCCCATATGGAACAGAAAGAGATGTTTTATTAAAGGTTCTTATTTTTAATAAGTACCCCATTAATGATTTAGATGGTTGGGAGCTTGCAGAAGATATAGCAGAATTAATTGAAAATGAAATGGCCTCGTTTATATCCCCCAATTTTAAGATAAAATATGAAGGCATGGAATACGATACAAACGAAAAAATAAGTTCGAGTTTATGTGAAATAATGACTCTAAATTATCTTGTTAACTATGAGTTCCACCCTATTCCATGGGAAGAAGTTGAAGAATTAAAATTACCAAAATTAGAAATACAATTAAATAACGAAGAAAAGGATAATAAAAATGGTTTCCTTTAATACAATAACCGATACAAGGCAACCGAGTTGCTGGATTGAATTTGATACAAGTGCCGCCAGTGGGGCTAACAAAGTTACTAAAACTTTGTTAATTTCTACCGCAAATATTGATGACAAATTAAAAGAAAATCACAATAAATTATTTAGACTTTCAAGTGAAAAAACAGTAATTGATATTTTTGGTCGAAATACCATTATGCACGAAATGTTTATATCCTACAAAGACAATGATATAGGAAATGCGACAGAACTTTGGGGCATGGCAGTACCTAATAGCAACATTGCCGCTAAAATTACATACAAAATACCAGATACAATGAAAGAAAATGAGTATATCAATTTTACTTATAACGGTTATTGGGCAAATGTTGCGTACAGTTTGATCACTAAAAATATAGAAGACGAATTTAATAAATGGATGAGTCAACACGGGATATTGTTTACTGTAAAAGTAAATTCAGCTAATAACAAACCGTCCGAAATTGTAGTTACGTCAACTCAAAAAACAGCGGCTTTAAATGGAAAAATAGGCATTTTTAAAGTAAATGAAGTTGAAACAAAACTTGAATTTTCAGGTGGGGTGTCTTCAAGTTTTGAAATATCAAAGATTTTTAAAGATATAATTAAAGATTTTGATTTTGATTTTTTTGTTTCTTCTTTTGTGGATAAAACTATTTTAGAAAAATTTTCAGCAGAGCTTGAAAAACGTTGGCATGCGGCAAAACAATTAGATGGCGTGTTAGTTTACGGAACAAACAATAAAGCCACGGCGGATACCGATAAATTCGACGATTTAAATACCCCATACATTATTTATTCAGCTTATCATAAATCACCAAAAGGCAATCACGAGATATCAGCGGCTCTTGCTGCCGCCGTAGCGGTTAGTGTTTCCATTGATCCAGCTAGGCCGCTGCAAACTGTCCCGTTAAATGGTATAGATCCCCCTGATGTCACCAACAGATTACAAAACTCTGAGGTTGTGGAATTATTAAATCGTGGGATTGGAGTAATTAATACAGTAGGAACTACTGCAAGAATTGAACGACTTTTAACCGCATACAAAAAAAATGATGCTGGATTGCCAGACGAAAGTTTACTTAGTCCTGAGACCGTTTTTACTTTATCTTTTATAAGACGTGATTTTAAAAATTATTTTTGGTCAAAGTATAGCAGATTTAAATTAGCAAAAAACACGGCCGTTGTTTCACCAAGTCAAAAAATATTAACTCCAAAGCTTGCAAAGTGTGAAGCTATTTCCAGATTTTTACATTGGGAACAATTGGGACTTGTCCAAGATTCAAAAGATTTTATTGAAAATTTAGTAGTAGAAATTGATGAGAAAAATAAAGGCCGTCTTAATTTCTTGTTACCTCCTACATTAATTAGGCAGCTAATCCAAACCGCTGTTCAGATCCAATTTAGATAAAGGATATACAAATGAGTAAAATGTTAGGTGGCGTTATTTCTTTAAAAGTGAATGGAAAATTATACTTTGCCACAGGTTCTTTTAAGTATGGTGGTGGAGAAATAAAACGTACTGAAAAATTAGCGCATCAGGGCGTGCTTGGTTTTACTGGAGAAACTACAGCGGCATTTATTGAAGGGGTTATTGTTAAAAAAGATATAGCTTTGAAAGATATTGCAGATATTGAAGATGCTACAATTACGCTTGATTTACCAGATGGAAAAACATTCACTTTATATCAAGCTTTTTCAACAAATGAAAAAGGCGTAGAAGCAGATACGGAAAAGGGCGAAATTTCAGTTAAATTTGTTGGCTGCAAGCATGCAGAAGTTTAATAATAAATTTATAAAAGTAAAAGGATTTTATCATGACAACAAAAAATAGAGGCTCAGTAACCGTAAAATTAGATTACCCCATCACAACGAAAGAAGGGGAAGTCGATGAAATTACAATACAAAGAATAAGTTTAGGTGATGCACTAGATTTAGAATTCGATAAAATGAACACGCCTAAAGCGTTGTTAGATGTGTTTAGTCGTGTATGTGGAATAAAAAAAGATAATTTAATAGATTTAGATTTTACAGATTACGGACGTTGCATGGAAGTTTTAAAAGGTTTTTTGAAGAAGCCTGTTTTGAAAGACACACAATTACCCGAATAATAATTCATTTTGCCCATAATTTACATTGGTCTAAAAAAGACATTTTAGAGTTAAATTGTGGGGAAGTAATAGAATTATTGGACGAAATGAAAGAGTATTTCAAATGACGACTATTCCTTTAAAAATAGAATTAAGCACCATTGACTCTTTTTCTAGTGACTTCGACAAGCTTCAAAAGGATTTTTCCCAAATAGCAAACTCGATTAAAAACATCGGTAACATGAATGAGCTAAGTAATTTGGGAAAAGAACTCCAAAATTTAGGCGGTGGCTTTAATAAACTCGGTACTAATCTTGATATAATGGGGTCTAAAACTAAGAACACGTTTAAAAATATGTTTTCTGATTTTAGATCTAATTTAAAAGATTTAAAAAATGGCTTCAATGATTATATACAGCCTCTTAATGATTTAGGTAATAAATTAACATCTGCAATTACAAGCGGTCTTGATGGGGCAAGTGACTATAAATTAAATGTGGACATTATAGCGGAATCAGCGAATTTAAATTCGGGTGCTAAAAATCTTTTAGAAATTGAAGCGAAGAAACTTTCTCAACAAATGGGTGTAGGGCTTCCCGAAATTTCAAAAGTTATGCGTGAAGCGGCAAGAAAAGGTGTTGAAGATGTAGGCCAGCTTGTGAGCATTTCAAAAGTTGCTATTCAACAATCGAAACTTTCTATTCAAAAAACTGATCCGTTAAATAGCATAGGGACTTTATCAGGGGTTGCAAATACGTTTGAAGAATTCGACTACTCCAAAATAGGGGGATTCTTACATAAGCTTGAGATTGCGTCAGGGGCTAACTTAGAAAACGTTTTACAATCTATGAAGGCTATTGCACCCATTGCAAAGCTGATGGGGCTTAGTAAGGAACAGGCCGCTAGCTTTATCACAAGTGCAGGTAATAACGACATAGAAGGCTCAGAAGTGGCTACAGCTTCAAAGAATTTTATGTTTGGACTGTTAGAAGCCCGTACACAATCCAACGATTTTAAAAATATGGTCAAAGCTAATCCTGCATTAAGAGAACAATACGAAAAAGCAGGAATTGATTTAAAACCAAGTAAAAAAGGCGAAAATGAGAAAGTACAAGCGGCACGAGGACTAGGCTTCGATATGAGTAAATTGACTGATATCAAAGGTCAATTTGATATGAAATATATTATTGAAACCTTCCAAAAAGCGAAGGAATCGCTTCCTAGTGAAATCTTCATGGCTCACAGCACTAAATTATTTGGGAAAGAGGGCATACACGCCACTGTAACTTTTGGTAACAAAGGAAAAGGCGACTGGCTGAAATCTGCCGATAATTTATCTAATTCCGATGGGGTTTTAGACAATAAATATAAATTGGTAGCGGATAGTTACAAAAACAAAGTTGATACTTTTCAAGCTTCTTTCGAAAATTTGAAAATCACTTTTGTAAATTCAGGGCTTTTAGATGTTTTGTCTGAAACTTTTGCTAAGCTATCACAATTAATTACGAAGTTTGAGAATTTAGTAGTCGAATTCCCATGGATAGGACAATTGGTTTCCTTTGGTGGCATTATTTTAGGAGCATTTACAGGGATATCCTCAGCTATTCTAACGGTAGGGGCTGTTTTAGGTGGCCTTAAATTTTCTTTGTTAGCTATCAAGGGAAGTTTTATTTTATTTGGTGGGGCAGCATTTAAAGCATTAATGGCTATAGGCACAGCATTTAAATTTGTAGGAGCTTTGGCAGTAGCTAACCCCATAGGTTTAACTGTAATGGCTATTGCTGCCGTTATTGCTGGTTTATCTTGGGTAACGATAAAATATTGGGATGATATTAAACTAGGTTTAAACGTAGCTTTAGTTGAATTTATAAAATTTTATGATTGGATGAAAGGCATTTTTTGCGGTGTTTGGGACGATTTAAAGCTTGGGTTTACTAGTTACTATGATTATTTAACATCATCATTTAAAAATATATGGCAGGTTATAAAAAGCGTTTTTAATTGGATTTCTACAACATTAGGCAATATTTGGGATAATCCTAAAGCTGGATTTTTACAGTACATTTTAGATATTAAAGAAGGTTTAACGACGGTTTTTCAAGGTCTTCTTGATAAAATTCAGCCTGTTATTGACTATCTAAGAGAAGCTTTTGAAAATTTCCAGAGAATGTTAGGAATTGAAACCAAGCCAAAAGCCCAACAGCAACCTGATAAAGTGGCTTATAATAGCTTCCCAATTCCTACGCAAACAATAAAGCCACAGCTCGATTTATCTAATTTTAAAGATGTTATTGATGCTCCTATGGGAGCCATAAAAAAGGCTGATAAGCTACCCAATTTATCAATGGGGCAATCGTTTTTGCCTAAAATTGAGCCTATCCAACCCTTATTTGCAAATATGACTATGCCAAGTTTAGCGGCTCCAATGGCTCCCGTGGTATCTCAAAAAGTGGCTTCCCCCATTATTGAAAATCCCTTAAAAGGCCTTGATTTTAAAAATCGAATAGAGCCACATAGCTTTAAGTTCCAACCCCAAAATATAAATATTCCTCCAATAAGCCAGAAAGCCGCACCTAGCGAAGTTAGCGGTAAAATCCAGATCGATTTAAACGCTCCCTATGGAACAACTGCAATTGCCAAATCAGAAAGCTCAAATGTTTTTATGGGTCTTAATCTTGGCAGAGCCAGCCCATTCGATTAGCCTCTTTTCTTTCATTAATCATAAAATTTGACAGTTTAAAAAAATTTGATTACCGATGAGTTAACGAAAGATTTTATAGAGCTTTCCGAGACTTTTTAACCTGTTTTTAAATTCCGTTAATTGCCAAGTTTAGCGAAAGGATTTTTGCTATGTTAATAGGCTACATGAGAGTAAGCACAACCGATCAAAATTTAGATTTACAACTAGATGCTTTAAGAGGTGCAGGAGTAAGCGTTGAAAACATATACGAAGATAAAGTTTCTGGGTCAAAAGCGGACAGAGTAGGCTTGAATGCTTGCCTTAAAGCTCTTAGAGCTGGAGACATATTGATAGTTTATAGTTTGGATAGACTAGGCCGCAACTTGCAACACCTCATCCAGCTTATAAACGATTTAAATAAAAGAGAAATCAGCCTAAAAGTTTTAACAGGGGCACCAGTTGATACCACCACGCCACACGGCAAGTTTTTGTTTACGGTTTTTGCTTCGTTGGCAGAATTTGAAAGGGCGTTAATGATAGAAAGAGTAAATGCAGGACTCAAAGCCGCAAGGGCTAGGGGTAGGTTCGGTGGTGCTCCTTTTAAAATGACGATTCCCAAATTAAAAACATTGATGGCTCTAATAAAAGATAAAAATTTAACAGTCTCAGAAATAGGCCAACAAGTAGGCATTAAATCTACTACTATTTACGATTATGTGTCCCCTAATGGGGAACTCAGACCTAAAGCAAAAAAATTAATACAAAAAAAATTAGGCGAAATAGACCAAGATTTTTAAATTAATCATATAATTCGCTTTGTGGCACACCATGCAAATAACCCCAACTAGATAATTAATATAATAATAACAATGGAATAAACACAAAACCCTAAAAAATAGGGTTTTGTGTTGACTTACCCTAAAAAATAGGATATTTTAATTGAGACTAAAGGGGTAAATTCATGGAACGAATTTTTGTGTGGTCAAATACGTTTATCGACAAGTTAAATAAACAATTTTCTAAATTAAAAGTTCAAGAGATTGAAGGCAGAATCGAAAAAGAATTGCGAGAAGATCCAGAATCTGGCGATTTAATAGAAGGGACTCACGGATTAAGGAAACTTAGAGTTTCTGACGGGAATAAAGGGAAAAGCGGATCATTACGGGTTCTTTATTTAGATGTAAAATCAAAAGAACGGATTTATATCATTGCTTTTTTTCCTAAGAGTGTGAAAGAGAATCTTTCTAATTCAGAAAAAAAAATATTAGCTGATATCGTCTTAAATATTAAAAGTGAGGCTGAAAATGATAAAAAAACAAAAAAGAAATAATGAATATTTTAATGAAATATTGTCAGGTTTAAACGAAGCTTTAGATCACGCAAAAGGAAATAAAAAGCTAAAAGTAACAAGTGTTAAAATTCACCCTGTACAAGATATGACGGCAAAAGAAATAAGTAAATTAAGAGAGAAATTATCCTTTTCTCAAGCTATTTTTGCTGAGTTTTTGGGAGTATCTAAAAAAACAGTTGAGGCATGGGAATATGGCAAGAGCCATCCTAATGGAGCAGCTTTAAGATTATTAAACTTAATTGATTCAGATCCTCAATATTTTGAAAATAAGGCAATAGAAAAAAGCGAAGTTGCTTAAACTCTATTTAAACATTTAAAATAAAGTGAAATTTGCAGGATGCAATTTAAAACAAGGAAGTTTATATAATTACTACATAGGATTAATGAAATGATTTCTGAACATAAACCAAAATATCCAAAAAACATGCTGCCTACAATTAACTATGATGAGTTAGAAAATCCTACACTTCTTTCTAGTAGTATTGTTGATCTAGAATACGGGGTTATGAAAAATTTGTGCTATTTTGTTGAAGACCTAACCGAAATTTTAAAACAAGAAAAAATGGCTCAGACTCCAGAAATAATGGTTGCACATCTTTGTTCCTATTTGGGATTTTTAGTTGCTAAAAATCTTAACAACAAAAAATCATTAGAAGTAATTCCGCATATTCAAAAACTTATTGAGTCAGAAGCTGAAAAATCCTATGAAATATTTTCAAAATTTTTACTTGATCATAAGAATAAAACTAAAGAAGAAAAAGAAAATCAATTTTCAGAATTAAGAAACAATACGCCAAGCAGTATCGTCGTTCAAACTTTACGTTTAGGAAGAGATATTTTCGATTCATTAGATTCTCTTCGTTATAATTCATCTTTTTATAATAAAGATAAGTTCTTTTGTCCGCAAAATATTTTCTTTGAATTGCTAAATAAACATCAAAAAGCTTTAAAAAAAGAATGGCGAGACCGTCTATCTATGATGTTTATTATAAATCAAATATCTGTTCAAATTGGGTGGGTAATGGGTTATTATGGATTTTATGATAAAAGTTATCCAAAGAAATATCTAGAATTTGGTTTGCCATGTATTGAACTTTACGGGACAGCTTAAGAAATGCGGCTTCGTATCTGATGGTTGTTGATTAACTATTGGTATAATTTTTAAGATTATTTAGTATTGTTCTAAGTTCATTTATTAAATAGTCATTAAATTGATTACTCGTGTCTCTGTTGGTAGAATTATAACCAAGTTTCACATCAAATCTATTTTCTTGAATACTAGAACATTTAAAACGTTTCTCTTCGCCTAATGAGTTTTTACTATGTACTGTTTCGTTTATTTTAATACCAATTATATTATAAGAAAAATTAATTTTATTATAATATTCTCTTACATCATTTTTACTGTATAAATTAATTATTTCATCTATTATTTCTTCAGATTTTTCATTTCCATAATTAAACTGAATTTTTAAAAGTCCATTTTTTAAACATGAAATTATAATTTTATCATTATTATCTTTGAATATAATTCCATTTATATCAAAATGATTATTTGTTATAAATGTTTTACTCTCTCTATCAAGAAAACATTCAGTTTTTAATTTGGAAAAGTTTAGATAAACTTCAGATTCATTAGCGTATTTTTTATAAAAATTTTTATCAAAAAAATAAATAATAACTGAAGGTTTTTCTATTTCTTTTAAACTTAATAAATCATTATTTATATAATCAAATATTTTTTCTATTTTATAGTTATCAATTAGTTCTTTTAATTCATCCATAAATGTAGCTCCATTTGAAAAAGTGTTTTCTTGCTTCGGTTAGATTCATATATTGTTTAGCTATTTTAATTTATCTTTTAAAATAAAGGGTGGTATGATCCCCGAAAAGTGGACTATTAAATTTCATAATTTTCTTCATATTCTAAAGGTGCATGATAATCAAGGGCAGAATGAGCACGAATTCGATTATAAAACACCTCTATATATTCTATGACTG
>NZ_JBIPMD010000286.1:0-3678 GCF_044369315.1 Silvanigrella sp. | reverse complement strand
AAGTTTACTACAATCGTGTTAGAAAGCATTCGTCGAATGGATATCTGTCTCCAGTTATATTTGAAATAACTAGACCAATGAAAAAGGTCGGTTAATTGTGTCTATAAAATTGGGGGAAGATCATAACGCTTCTAGAAACTGGTGAATTCTCATTTTGAATTAAAAAATTTAATAATGTAAACTCTTTTGGAGTTAAATTTATTCGTTCAGATCCTCTAAAAATTTCATTTTTATTAAAATCGATTTTAAGATCGTGGCATATAAATATATCTTTTAAAATAGAAGGTCTTCGTCTTAATATGGATTTAATTCTTGCAAGTAATTCGGAAAAAGAAAATGGTTTTACAATATAATCATCAGCTCCTAAGCTCAATCCTTTTACAATATAATCAACATGATTTCTGGCAGTAAGCATGATAATATAAGATTTATTATCATTCATTCGCAATTTTTTTAAAATTGTCCAACTATCCATGCTAGGAAGCATTACATCAAGAATAATTAAATCATAATTATTTATTTGTGCTAGTGTAAGACCTTCTTGTCCATCTGTTTCAGAGTCAACAACAAACCCATTTTCAGTTAAACCATTTTTTAAAAACTTAGAAGTTTTTATTGAATCTTCTATTAGCAATATTTTCATTAAATTATCCTTTAATAAAAAATTAGAAATCTGCTACAAATAATAATTTGTTATTACTTTTAAGTTGCACCCTTCTAAACGGAATTATCGGCTTTGTTTCATAAAAATTGAGAAAAGCAAAGGTTTAATTCCATAAATTCCTTAAATAAACTGCTAGGGTACTTTGATGGGTTCTGTCGCAAAATTGAATTGTATGAGTTAATCCAGAGGTTCAAGTTTGAACTGAAGGTGAGAAGGATGGAGTTTAAAGGCAGGCATAGGAAGTAAGAATTTATATTAACCTCAGTCCGTGGTTGGTACCTTGCTTATCCTTTAAGCTACAGGCAAGTAGAAGAAATGCTGAAAGAACGGGGATTGGAAATAGATCATTCCACAGTCCAACGTTGGGTAGTGGAATATTCTCCGAAATTATTGAAGAAGTTCTCTGGTCATTAGAAGCGTGTAGGTACAAGCTGGCGCATGGATGAGGCTAACATTAAGGTAAAAGGAAAGTGGGTCTATCTATATAGGGCGGTGGATAAGCTTGGGCAGACCGTAGACTTTCACCTTTCAAAACATAGGGATGGCGCTTCCGCAAAACGTTTTTTCCAGAAAGCAATTCGTTCCTCTGGAAAGCCAGAGAAGGTGAATATTGATAAAAGTAGTTCTAATACCTCTTCTTTAAACGACATAAATCGTAATTATAAACCAGGCTTTCAAATTCAGATCAGGCAAAAAAAGTATCTTAAAAATAGGATAGAACAGGATCATCGATTTATAAAAAAGAAGTGTAAACCCATGTTAGGTTTTTTCTCTTTTAAATTTGCAAGGGCTACTTTAGCTGGGATAGAGCTTCATAACATGCTTAGAAAAGGGCAGTACAAATTCAAAAGTCATTTACTTCTTTGGAAGTAATTTAGCTCCCTCGCTGGATAATTGCGCCTAAAATAGGCAATCTAAAAAACATTCAAATCCTTCTTTGTTACCTTGAACTTTTTTGAGACAGAACCAAAAAACTTTATTTTTTAGAATTTCCAAAAAATTATTAAAATTTAATTTAAATTACAAATTATAATACCTAATTTATTTATATATAATTCAAGAAATATTTTATTTTATAAGATATATTTATTATTAATATTTTTTATATTTTATTGATGCAAAAAAAAAAGTTATGGTATTTTTCTAATCTTATTTCCGTAACGATAGAACTTGTTCGCATAAAACTTTTTAAACTAGCTTGTTGAAGCATGTAATTTTATATGCAAAAAAAGCGATTTATTCAAGGAGTATTTGCATTGAGTTATTTGAAATTTCCTTTAAAAACTTTAGGTCTTTCTCTTTTTGTTACGATAGCATTAAATGCTTCAGCTGCGAATAATTCGAATTCATCAGAATTAAAACAAAACTTAAGTATTGGTGTAACGCCACAAATGCCTTTACAAGAAACATTTGATGGATTGTATCACTCAAATGGTACTGCTTCTATTATTTCAGAACCAAACTATCAGTCCCTAAATTTTGTTTTATCTGGTCAAGAAGAAAGCGACAATAAAACTTTAGTGTTAATAGCAAAAGATTACTTAATTCAAAATGCAAACAGATTTGGGTTAAATCAAAAATCAATTTCTGATCTGACTGTTACTTCAATAAGACAAAATAGTGATTTTTCAGTTGTACGTTTAGAACAAAAGGTAAATGGACTTCCTGTTTATGGAAGCTCTATTGCCATTACAATAAATAAAAATAGTAAAATTACCTTTGTTGCTAGTAATACAATTACTGGAATTGATTTTGATAAGAAGTTTATTTCAAATAATAAATCTAAATTAACTAAAGAACAAGCGGTCTCAATAGCGAACTCATATTTAGGGTTTAAAGAGTTAAAATTTAATAAAGCGGATTTGGTTTTTTATAAAGAACAAAGCGGAAATCAATATGAAACTTGGAAAGTAAGAGTATCTCCAAAAGGAGAAAAGGCTTCCGAGTGGGAATTATTAATTGATAGTTCATCTGGAAAAATATTAAGAGCAGAAGACAAGTTAAGAAGAATTGAGGGAAAGGGAATGGTTTATAAACCAGATCCTGTTACGGCAGCTCATCATGTCTATGGTGACAAAGGTTTTGTAGATAATACTGACTCGCCAACATCAAGTAATACATCGCAAATGCCTAAAGACTCTCCTGTTCTAACAGCAGCAAGATCAAGTGTTACTTTAAAAGACATTAGTTTATCTAACGGGAAATATATTTTAGAAAGCAAATATGCAAAATGTGATGACTCAGAACAGCCAAAAGATAATGCTTGTCCTGCAGAAGTAAAAGCAGAATTTAATTATACAAGATTAAATAAATATTTTGATGCTGTTACTGCATTTTATGCAATTGATACTTATATGCGTTATGTAAATGAAACTTTAAATGTTAAAGTCATGCCATACCAATATAAAACTGGTGTGAATTATGATCCGCATGGTCTTAATGGGGATGACAATTCACATTATTCTGAAGGTTCTGGAAAAATGGCTATGGGTCAAGGCGGTGTTGATGATGCGGAAGACTCCATGGTTGTTATTCATGAATTAGGACATGGAATTCATGATTGGATTACACATGGAAATGCAGGTAACTCAAGTGAAGATGGTATAGGTGAGGGCACTGGAGATTATTTAGCTTCAGGTTATGTTCGTGATCTTCCTGAAAACACTTGGAAACCAACGGATCCGCAATACAATTGGGTAATGCGTTGGGATGGTCACAATCCCTTTTGGCCAGGCCGTGTTTCCAATTGGAATATTGGAAGAAAATATCCAAGCGATGTTGTGAATACGGGAGACTCGCATAAGTCTGGACAATATTGGTCCTCTTGTAACCTTGTTGCACGTGATAAAATTGGTGGTGTTGCGATGGATAAGGCATTTTTAAATGGTTTATCTAAAACAATAGAAGCAACAAGCCAAGTGGGGGCAGCTCAAGCTATTATCAATGCGGCAAAAGATATGAACTATACAAAAGATCAAATTAATGCCATTGCCTATGCTTATAATACAGCTTGT
>NZ_JBIPMD010000288.1:0-3654 GCF_044369315.1 Silvanigrella sp. | reverse complement strand
TAATCGCACTGCTTACTTCCACGCTGATGGCTAATCTTTACGTGGGTGAGATTCGCACTCACTGGTTCTTACGCACTTATCTTGGCGCACCATAATAACCCTTTTTTTAAGAAAAAGGCTCTTTAAGGGAAGCGCCTTAAAGAGCCTTAAAATAATATAACAGATTTAGTTATAATTAATGTTTAGATAAGTAATTGCTGACGCCATCTTGAGTTGCTTTCATAGCGTCTTTGCCTTTATTCCAGTTAGCAGGACAAACTTCACCATGTTTTTCAAAATGTTGAAGAGCATCTACAAGGCGAATGGCTTCATCAACGTTACGACCTAATGGAAGATCATTAATAATTTGGTGACGAACTACACCACTTTTATCAATTAAAAATAGACCACGATAAGATACGCCACCATCGCTAAGTACGTCATAATCACGGGCAATGGTACGGTGAATATCAGAAATAAGAGTATATTTTACTCCTTCAATACCGCCTTTATTTTTTGGAGTATTTAGCCAAGCATAGTGCGAAAATTTGCTGTCAATACTACATCCAATAAGTTCAACATCTCTTTTTGTAAAGTCTTCAAGTTTTTCTTGAAAAGCATGAAGTTCTGTTGGGCAAACAAATGTAAAATCGAGAGGGTAGAAAAATAAAACAACATATTTTTTCCCTTTAAAATCAGAAAGGGAAACTTCTTTAAAGTCATTATTTACCACAGCATCTGCTTTAAAGTTTGGCGCTTGACGTCCTACTAATACGCTCATATGGGAACCCCTTTTGCATAAATTAAATGAGAGAGCATACGGGAACTTTTTTATCTCAATGAAGTAGACTATACATTGAAGATTCGATGTCAAGATTATATCTCTTTCGAATAGTTTCATGCCAGTGAAAGATTAGAATATACTTTTGCTTAATAAATCTTCATTAATATATTTTTTTAATTATCTTGTTTGATTGGATAAATCAAAAATTTTGAACTAGAGGATATTTAAAATAGAAAATGTTATATAAATTTTACGTTCGGTCTTGAAAAATGCGCTAGTCCGTTGCAAAACAATGTGAGCTGGGTATGAATGTGATAATCTAAATTCTATTCTATAATATTTTTATATTGTGAGGTTGCTCTTGATTCTATCTTTTTTTAAAAACAATAAGCAATCTTTAGATGAGACTTCTACAGGCAATAAAAATTTGCCAAATTGGTTAAAGAAACTACCAAATAGACTAACTTTTCTTAGAATAATGTGCATTCCAGTGGTAGTTTACCTTATGTCATTGGGTGAAGTTGCTTCTGAATCTGGTCATTTTGGAATTATAAATCCTATCAAAAATCCAAGCATGACAGACATTGCAGCGGCAATTGTATTTGCAGTAGCTGCTATCACCGATTTTTTTGATGGATGGATTGCACGAAAATTTAATGTTGAAACTGTTTTGGGTAAGCTCCTCGATCCTCTTGCAGATAAACTATTAGTTGTTTCTGCTATGGTAATTCTTGTTGAAAAACACAGAATGGATGGCCTTATTGCTGTCATTATTATTGTTCGTGATCTTGGTATAAATGCGATTCGTTTAGCTGCTATAGAAGATGGTATACAAATTCCTTCTAGTTTTATAGGAAAAACAAAAACAACATTTCAAGATTTAGGTATTATAGGTTTAACAATTTGTGGTACTTTATGGTTTGTTCCATTCCATTATATAGGACAATTTTTTATTATGCTTGCATTGGCGGCAAGTTTAATCAGTGGAATTCAATATCTCTATGATTATGCAAAACAATTAAAAAATTAAAAACTTTATACTGGTACAGGATCTACTTCTTTTTTAGGTTTTTCGGCAATTTTAACCATGCGCATTTTTCTTGTTACTTTTTCAAGTAAATTCATAAGGACTTCAAGTTGCATTGGTGTTGAAAATTCAATTGAACAACCAAAAATATGGCCATTAATAGATATTCTTCTTACTTTTCCTGAAACGGGTAAAAATTCTCCATAAGTGGGATGAAATAAATTAAATTCGTTTATTGGTACTTTTATTTTAACTTGCTCATTGGTTTTTAACATTTCATTTCCTACAATAGAAATACTAAAACCAACTAAACTGATATCATTTAGTATGACATCATAATATTTATCATCATTAAGTCTGTATAATTTAATTGGAATTCCTAGTGAAAATCTTTTCGCTTTTCTTCCAATTGTATTTGAAGCTCTTTTTAATTTTCGAGTGATTTCCATAAAATCAATTGGGTCTTTAAAATAATCGTCAAGTTCTTCATAAAAAGCAAGTTTTTTTCTATACTCGGTGATTAAAATATCTTCATTTTTTGCAATAAAAAATAAAGGACATTTTTTTCTTTTTTTACATTCTACTCCAAAATCAATTGCAATTTTATCGTCATCAAATAAAGAAGAATCAATAAATATCAATTCAATATTTTTTACTATTAAGGCTTTTAAGGCTTCGTTAGGGTCTTCAAATCGTACCATAATATGTTCGGATAAAGAGTTTTGAATTGCTTTTTCTACGGTTCGAATTCTTGTTTCATCATCTCTTGTTAATTTAAATAAATATAAAACATATCTTTTCTTTTTTTTAGGAGCTGAATCAAATATAGATTTACCTTCAGAGTCAAACACTTCCATAAAAAAATCCCCTCAATTTTTTAATATATATTAAAAAATTGAGGGGATTAAACTAAAGTAATAAGGTAATCTTTTCCTTTCGGAATAATTTTCTTATTTATTAGAAGCCATTTCCATGATTTTTGTTAAACGCTTAGCAAAAGTACCAGGATTTTTCACTGGGCTACCTTCAGATAAAAGTGCTGTTTCATATAAAACTTCAACCCATTCAGATAATGTAGAGTCATCTGTCCCTTTATTTTTACGATCAGCAAGATTTTTAATTAAAGAGTGTGATGGGTTAATTTCAAGAATTCTCTTATTTACGCTCCCCATGCCTTGCCCTGTTGCTTTCATGATACGTTCCATATGGGCAGTCATCCCATTTTCATCTGCAACTAAACAGCAAGCGCTTTCACGTAGGCGTTTAGAAATTTTCACTTCTTTAATTTTATCAGATAATTTTGTACGGAAAAGATCTAATAGGCCAACAAGTTCTTCAACTGGTTTTTCTTCATTCTTTTTTTCTTCTTCGTTTTCTTTGCCAACGCCAGAAAGATCTAAATCACCTTTATTGATTGATTTAAGATTAAATTCGCCATGTTTTGCATAGCTCATAATAAACCACTCATCGATAGGATCTATGAGGAATAAAACTTCAATGCCACGTGATGTTAAGTCTTCAAGGTGAGGGCTACGTTCAACAGATTCAAAGTTTGGACCTGTTAAATAATATATTTCTTTTTGGCCTTCTGCTTTACGTTCAATATATTCTTTAAAAGATATCCAGCCTTCTTTTCCTGTTTTAGAAGATTTAAAGCGAATAAGTTCACTTAAACTTTCGTGTTGCTCATAATCAAAATGAAAGCCTTCTTTTAAAACGGCACCAAACGTTTGGTAGAATTTTAAATATTTTTCATTGTCAGATGTAGACAAATGTTGAAGGGAAGATAAAGCTTTTTTAATAATTTGTTTTTTAATTTGTGGCAATTTATTATTTTGTTGTAATATTTCGCGAGAAACATTTA
>NZ_JBIPMD010000138.1:0-8601 GCF_044369315.1 Silvanigrella sp. | reverse complement strand
GCAATTCATCTGTTTCAACAACACCAGAAATAAATCTTAAATATTCTGGTAATAATTCTTTACATTTTTCAGTAATAGAAACTCTTTTAACATAAAGATGAAGACCGTGATTATCTCTTGTGTAAAGATCAAATGGAGCTTCTGTAGGAACAAAAATTACTGCATTAAAAGGAACTAAACCTTCTACGCTTATGTGTTCCCATAACATGGGCTCTTTCCAGTCCATAGAAATTTGTTTATAGAGCTCTTGATAATCTTCTGGTTTATTTTCGCGTTTATTACGAGCCCAAACTGGAGTAGATTTATTTAATCTAGTTTCTTCAATTTGTCCGTCTTCTTTTGTTTCTATCATAAAAATAGGATAAGTAACATAATCACTATATTTTTTAACAATACCGCGAATACGCCAATCTTCAATAAACTCTTTTTCTTCTTCTTTTAAATGAATTTCAATTAGAGTTCCTCTTGTTTCTTTAGCGCTTTCTTCAAGAGTGTAAGAACCATCGCCTAAAGAAGTCCATTTATAAGCAGGAGCTCCATGAGCAGAGCGGCTTTCTACAATTATTTTTTTTGCAACCATAAAAGCAGAATAAAAACCAACTCCAAATTGACCAATTAAGTTAGAATCTTTTTTGTCTTGTTCAGATAATTTTTCTAGGAATTTTTTAGTGCCAGAGCTTGCAATTGTTCCTAAATTGTTCATGAGATCATCTTTACTCATGCCAATGCCATTGTCTTCAAGAAATAATATAGAATTTTCTTTATCCATACGAATGGAAATCGAATTTTCTTTATCTGATTTTAACAAATTATGATTTGTAATTTCTTCAAAACGAAGTTTATCAACAGCATCACTTGCGTTAGAGATAAGTTCTCTTAAGAAAATTTCTTTATTGGAATAAAGGGAATGTACCATAAGATTCATAAGTTGTTGAACTTCGGCCTGAAACGAGTGAACTTCAGCTGTCATAGTTGTCTGTCCTTATAAGTTGTTGAAATAAAATGATTTAGTTAAAGGGTCTTTTTTGAAAGAACCTGTACAAAAGGAAAATAAACAGAGGTTTGCATTCGTCAATAGCTTCTTTTTTTAAGAATCCCTAAAAATGAAACTTATTCTTCAAAATTAGTAATTTCCCAGCGATCTCCCCAGTCCGATTTTCTTGCTTTTTTGTATTTGGCGCCATTTTTTTTGGAATATGTAATGGTCTCAAAACCTTTTGAGGTGCATAAATTGAGTTTCAAATGGCCTGAATGAATATCTGGATGTCTAATAATTCTAGACTCATAGCTATAAGTAGCAACCTTAGATACGATTATATAGGAAAACTTCTCATCTTCATATCCTTTTTCACCCTCTTTTAATATTTTATGAAGTTGGGTTCTTTGTACTCTAGTATAAAAGTGGCACCAATCTTGTTGTTCAAAAGCAGGGCAATTTTGGGAGTGAGAGCAGGGTGCTACAATGTTTACCTTATTTTCTAAAAACCATTTTCTGGCAAAATGAATGGATTTAAAAGATTCTGGTGTCCCTGGATCTATTATAACTAAATACTTATTTGTTTTATCTAACAAAAATTTTAAGATATGTTCTTTGTTTTTATCTTCAATTTCATTAAAAGAATAAGAAGCTATGACAAGATCAGCTTTGTTTAATTCTAATTTAGAATTTACAATATCTTGAATAATCCAATTTGCATTTTTTAAGATAGGATGATTTTGGGCAATTTTTTTTCCTAATGAAGCCATATCTGCATTGTATTCAACTAAAGTAATATTTTTAATGGTATCAAAAGTTTCACAACAAGCCCAAGATGCTGTACCAGGACCAGCGCCAATATCTAAAATAGATTCAATTTGTTCCGTATTTATTTCAGATAAAACCTTAAAAACCGTTTCATAAGTAGAAGGCATTCTTGCTGCGATATAAGACAATCGTTGCTCTTCTAAGGTAAAATTTTGATCCATATCTTTTCGATTTAATCTGTAATTATTTGAGAGTACTGCATAGGCTTTTTGGAGTTTTTGAATAGGAATGTGTGCAATTTCTTTTTCAAGCGAGGACAATAAAAGCTGTGGAAGGGTCATAATCGTTCAGTTCCTGAAGTATAATGCGGGTTATTTCTTTCCCGCAATTCTAAGGAAAGAATTTTTATTTTTTCACTTCTGAACTTACTTTGTCAATCACTTCATGGGCAGTATCTTTTGCTGTATTTTCTGTCGTTTTAGCGCCATAATATGCTTTATTTAAAATCCAATGTACTGGTTTTGTGTCTACCACATAATAATAACCTATCTGATAAAGGCTTTTTCCATTAGCTACGGGAATAGAAAACACAAAAAGCCATACGAATCCATAAATTAGAAAAATAAATAATTTTCTTAGAATTTTTTTAAACATCTTGACTTCCTTTATTGCTAATCACTACTTTATCATTTTGTAAGCATTGCTAAAAACAAGCTACTTACCAAATTATGACTCTTTTCAAGGATAATACTAAGCATGTCGAATAAGCCATCCCTTTCGCTACAGCCTATCGTGAGTTTACATAAAAATAGCTCTGAGTTTTTTGATAGATTTTATGAAAAAAACTCAAATCATATGTCATGTAGTATGGGTTGTTCTAAATGTTGTTTTGTTGATTTAACAGTATTCCAAGCAGAGGCTTATCATATTATTGAGTGGGTCAATTTTTTGTCATTAGAAAATAAACTCACACTATTGAACGATCTCAAAAGTTCTGAAATGGCGGAGCAAAAAAATACTTTGGGAAAAGTAAACAAACCTTGTTCCTTCTTGAGACAGGGAAAATGTACAATCTATGATGCTCGTCCTACGATTTGTAGAACACAAGGCCTTGCTCTTCAATATAAAATTTCAGATGAAAAAAACCAAATCCAGCTTGCAGTTGATCATTGTCCTCTTAATTTTAAAGAAGAAAACTCATTACCAAATAAAGCAGAGTGGCTCGATTTAGATCGATTAAATGCTTTACAGAGTATTGCAGAAAACTTTTTTCTAAAAAATAATTTGGAATTGAGAAATCAAGAAATTGAAAAATTAATCAATAAAAAAAATAGAATTTCGCTTAAAAAATTAAAAGAATTTATTGTAGTACAATTAGAGGCTAATGGAATTTAAAAATAAATAAAAGCAAAAAAGCCTTCTTAGAAAACTAAGAAGGCTTTTTTGTAAGACTTAAAAGCGGTTAATTACTTACCACCAGTCCTTGCAGCACGACGGCGTCTAAGTAATTTTCTTTTCTTACGACCAACTTTACGACGACCTTTTGGATGCTTACGACGATGACGTGATCCGTGCATACCAACCTCCTGAAATAGTTAAAAAAATTAAATACAATTTAAGTGCAATCTTTTAGCAATTCTTTCATATAAAAAAATCGCTCGAACGATGGCAATATCATTCGGTATTGCAATTTGCAAGGGAAATTTGCTTTTTTAAAAAGGAAGCTTCTTTTATAGTTTAAAAAAAGGGTTTTTTAGAATCCCCTCATTTTTAAGGGCTTGGGCTTTTTGAAAGTATTGTGTTATTGATAGTATTGAACCTATGTTTCTAGTTTTTTAGATTCTTGAGTAATTATGGAATGAACGATAACATGCGCATAAACCTAAAGTTTCGATTTAACTCAGGATCTTTATTGGCATATTTTATCATTTCAGCTGTCGGATTTGTCATTCTCTATGTAATTATTTGGACTCTAACCGCTAGGGCGCAAAGAATAGCCAATCTTAGGCATGACGTCTCTCTGATAATGGGGGGGATATCTGGAAGCATACTTGGTACTGCTGAGTTAGATTCTCAAGGGCTTCAGGATCAATCTCAATCCTTGATGCAAGAATATCTGAATTTTACATTTGATTCTAAAAAGAACCAAAGTCAGGAAAGGGTAGCTAAGGTTTCTGTATATTTCCTTAATCCTGAGCGTCATCTTATTGGGGAATGGGTATCTTCCGATGATCCCCCATCCGATTGTCTTGAAAAAAGAACCGAATACTTTCAGCCTCATCGCTCTCCTTTTCCTTATTTGGTTGAGTTGACTATTAATACATGCAGCAAAAGTTCATTAGGATTATTTGAGTATAGTAGTATTTCTTTGCCAATTATTGTTTCTTTAGCTGTTATATTATTTTGGGGAATTTGTATTCTAGCAATGCTTCAATCAATTCAATATGCAGGAAAATTATTAGAACAAACAGAAGATGTAGATGAACTTCTCGATAAAACCGATAAAATCAATTGGCTAAATGTAAGAATATTAGCTCAAAAAGCAGTTCAAGTTAGAGGAAAAAACTTACAGTTTTATCAAACTCTCATTTTAGATGCGCAGCATGATATTGCTAAAATTTTAGATGCTATCAGTTCTAAATATCAAGAGAAAGATCTCAACTATAATGTTTCTTCTGTGCGAGGAATATTACAGCGTTTGGCTATTGAAATAAGGTCTTCTAACGAGGTTTATCAAGAAATAAATGCTCATAAAGACTTAGATACTGATGAAATATTAGAGTATATAACAACACATTTTTTAAACTGTGATATTATAAACAATCTTCCAAAAAATTTAAAAATTCCAATCTCTGATATTTCTATTTTTGAAAGAATAATTGTTAATTTATCATCAAATTCTATTAAACATTCAATAACCCCATCAAAATTAAAATTATTTTATTCTAATAGTTTTCTATCATTTCGTGTTTATTCAAAAATCTCTTTTTTTTCGGCATTAATTATTCATTTGGCTAAATTAACAAATCGTATTGATTTAAAAAATATAGATTCACCCGTGTTTTTTAAATTTTTTGGAAGGTCAGGAAGAGGACTTTCTATTATAAAAAGAGGACTTTTTAAATTAAAAGGACGGATGCTTTTTACAATTGAAGGAAATATAGTTGAAACAGGTTTTGATATCCCAGCCGAAATTATAGATCCTAAAATTATTGACGTACCTGTTACAGTTCATAAAAGAAAAAGAGTTGTTTATTTTAAAAATAATGATCTTATTCATTTTGCAATTGAAAATGGATTAAAAGATTTTATAATTAATAAAGATGAATTAAATTCATTGATTTCAAGTGTAAATGACTCAGAAAAGGTTGAAATTGTATCGGATGAAGAAATAAATATTCCAGAATCATTTATTTTGCGTTTAATTACAAAAAAAGAAAGAATTGAAGGATTGGCTTTAAATTGGATCGGAGATTCTAAGTAATGGTATCTAAAGTATTTCCAATTTCGCGTTGGTTAGTTGTGGATGATACTCCAGAAGACGCTGATGACATTGTGCTTGCCATTGAAGGATTGGGGGGGAAGGCAGATACTGCAGATAGCATTAAGGCTGCTGAAAAACTTTTAAGAAAAAATATTTACGACGTTTGTGTTGTCGATTGTTTTTATAAGGGCTCAAACAAGTGGGGTGTTGATCTCCTTCCCGATCTTAGATCAACTTTACCTGGTCTGCCTGTGATTATGATTTCAAATTCAGATGATCTTGATTTGCCTGCCAAAGTTATTCGAGCAGGTGCCGATATGTTTTGTCCTAAATTAAAAGATTCCTTTTCATTGACAAAAACGCTTGGTGCAGGTGCTTTACAAGCTACAATTATACGCAAATTAAAAATTATGGAGTTTGATTCTCGTTTTTCAAAAGAAATATATCTTCAAAAACAAACATCAGATGCCTTTGAGCATTCTATGAGAAGAAAAGAAGAACGATTGCTTATTTGTGGAGCTCCTGGAACAGGAAAAACAATAGGTTCCCAATTGTTTGCGCATCAATTTTTAAAACAAAACTATGGAAGTATTTCAAGAAATATTGTGTACCACGATTGTGCTTCAAAGTCTGATGAAGCAAATTCAATTCTATTATTTGGTGATTCCAGAACCATAGGAAATACTTTGCAACTGAGTTTATTTGAAAGAGCAGTTGGTGGGGTTTTAGTGCTTGATAATCTTCATGCGCTATCCCATGAAAATCAAAATAAATTAAAAAGTATTTTTGATTCCGAATTTGTCCCTTCTGTATTGGGAGAAGGAAGTCTTTCTATTAGTCTTATAAAATTTGTTGGAACCTACTGCACAGATTATCAAAAAAAGATCGTACCAGGTTTTCTTGAAGCTTATGCTCATAGAGAAATCGATCTACCTTCCATTTCAGACTTAAATCAAGAACTATCAAAGGTAATTCAATATATATTTGAGCAATTATGCCAATCAAGTGAGGATTTAAAAGTTTCGGCAAATCATGAAGTGATCGGAAAAATATTAGATCTTGCGGCAAATCATGCTTTTCCAGCTAATTTTAGAACTCTTCACCAAATTATAGAAAATGCACTTTCAAAAGCGTTATCTGATCATAGAAGCCAAATTTATCCTTCAGATATAGAAATTATTGGAAGCATGAGAGTTGCTCAAGGTGAAACATCAGTAACAAATTCATCCTCATCTAAAAATTATGGAGATGTATTAGAGGGAAGATTTGGAGAAGCTCTTTTAAAATATATTTCGTCTGGTGAAAGTTTTGATGAAGCAAAAGATGTTCTACGCAAAATTATGATTAATGTAGCATCAAAAAAGTATGGTGGTAATAAATCTAAAATAGCATCAGCTTTAGGAATCTCTCGTCAAAGTCTATATGATCATGAAGAATCCGAATAAACATTTTTAAATTCGATTGTTAAATTTTTTTAAATGAAGGTAATATCGATTCGTTCTCTTAAATCCAATTGAAGGATCGATATTATGAAAAAATTTCTTCCTGATTTTTCATCGCCTAGTGAAATGATACAAGTTGGTTGGGAAAAACTTAAAAAAATTCCTGGCGGTAATAAAATTTTCTCTACAATTGTCTCTAAATACATTCCTTATACAGGATCTGTCTCTCCTTTGGTTCTTAGTATTGAAAACGGTCAGGCAAGAGTTATGTTAAGAGACAAAAGAGCTGTAAGAAACCATTTAAATTGTATTCATGCAATTGCTCTTGCTAATGTTGGTGAGTTTTCAACAGGTTTATGTCTTATTTCGCAATTACCTAAAACAGCAATGGCAATTCTTGTAAAAATTGAAGTGGAGTACCTTAAAAAAGCAAGAGGAAATTTAATTTCTGAATCTTTGTTTCAATATCTTTCAACTACAAAAAACAATGAAGATTTAAGAATAACAGCAAATGTTATAGATGAAAAAAATGAGATTGTTACTAAAGTTCATGCTACTTGGCGTATAAGATTAAATTAGCTAAATAAAACTAGAGAATATAAATATGAATTATGAAACTGTTTTTACAAAACAAATAGGAATTCAATATCCTATTATTTGTGGTGCTATGTATCCGTGCAGTAATCCAGAACTTGTTGCTGCAGTATCAGAAGCAGGTGGAATTGGAATTATTCAGCCTTTATCGCTTGTATTTGTTCATAAACATGAATTTCGAGATGGTTTAAGATTAATAAAGAATCTAACTAAAAAACCAATAGGCATGAATATTATAACTGAAAAATCTTCTTCAATTTATGAAAATAGAATGAGAAAGTGGCTTGATATTGCTCTTGAAGAAGGTGTCCGTTTTTTTGTTACTTCACTAGGAAATCCAAAATGGATTGTAGATAAAGTATCTCCCTTGGGAGGAGTTGTTTATCATGATGTCACAAATAAAAAATGGGCTGATAAAGCAATTTCATCTGGTGTCCATGGACTTATTTGTGTGAATAATAGAGCTGGTGGTCATGCAGGAGAATTGGATGTTGAAAAAATTATCAAAGATTTAGAAGAATTTAAAGTTCCAATAATTTGTGCAGGAGGCGTTGGCGATAAAAATACATTTGTGAATGCATTAAATTTAGGCTATGCGGGCGTTCAAATGGGAACCCGATTTATTGCTACATTAGAATGCAATGCACATCAGGACTATAAAAATGCAATTATCAAAGCAACATCTAAAGATATTGTTCTTACAGAAAAAATATCCGGAGTTCCTGTTTCTGTTATAAAAACAGAATACATTGAAAGAATTGGAACTAAAGCAAACTTTATTTCTAGATACCTGCTACAGCATAAAAAGTTTAAACATTGGATGCGCACTTATTATACTCTCCAAGCTGTATGGAAATTAAAAAGAGCATCCATGGAGGGAGCTGGTTATAAAGATTACTGGCAGGCTGGTAAAAGTGTTGATGGTTGTAATTCTATTTTAACATCTAAAGAAGTCATTCAAGGTCTCACAAATTAGAAACTGCTTCATTTTAGATAAACGAATTGCTTAATATAAAAATAGGACACAAATTTTACCTTTAATTATAGCAAATATTGACAGGATTGCTATAAAAAAAAAAAAGCTAAAAATAATATTAAAATTTTATTTAAAAAATCTATAAAAATATTTGACAACATTAAAAATGTAATGCAAGTTAACTTTCTCGCTGCTAGCGAAAAGTCTCAGAAATGAGAAAAATCGAGCAAAGAGAAGTTATTTGACAAGAGAAGAAAGCAAAAACAGAGTGCGGTTCCATGGTTTTAAGTAGATTTTCTCGCGAGAGGAAAAGGAAAGAAATCAGGTTCCGTAAAAAGAACCGTCAAGATAGTAAAAAAAG
>NZ_JBIPMD010000285.1:0-3730 GCF_044369315.1 Silvanigrella sp. | reverse complement strand
ACAATCGTGTTAGAAAGCATTCGTCGAATGGATATCTGTCTCCAGTTATATTTGAAATAACTAGACCAATGAAAAAGGTCGGTTAATTGTGTCTATAAAATTGGGGGAAGATCAGCATAAATACAGATTTAATTTTTCATTTTGTGCGAGAAATTTAAATTGAATTAAAAATATAATATAAAGATAATGTAACAAAAATAGCGGAAAGTTTTTTTAAATGATTTCATTTCCAGAAAATACTAATTTTTTTATTTGTCTTCTGCCAGTATCATCTGGTTGTGGGATTGATTGAATGATTCTATATGTCAGAATTATTTTAAATAAAGAGCCTTTATACAAAAATTATATTTATAAACTTTTAAAATGCATCTATTTTTTGAATTATTTTTCTCATACAAGAACCTTTTGAATGAACTCCATCATAAAATTCCAAAGGTGTACAATTTACTTTATCAGGATTATATGACCCTATAACACTTATATTTTCATTATAAGCAATAGAATGTATTTGATTTTCAACTTCTTGTAATATTGGATTACGCTTTAAAGCTTCATTGTAAATGTAAGGATGGTAGGGAGAAAGCAGCAAAATAACTTTATAATTTTTATTATATTTTCTTATAAGTGCTTTGAAAATTTTATTGCGGTAATTAGAAAAACTGTAATAAAGCATTGAAGGGCCAAGCAAGTTTTTATTATCACCAACAATTAAAGATTCTTGAGTAATACTTTCCATTTCAGAATTGTAGACCAAACTTCCATCTTTCATAATGATATTCTTACCAGGAATTGGTTTATCAGAATCAGGATACTCAATATTTGAAGAATTTTTTTGAACAAAATTATGGTATAAAAATTTTAATGATTCCTTTGTATATGCAATTCCTATAAGCTCTTCATATTTATTTTGATGATTTGAAGAATATTTTTGGGAATCAAGATTCAAACCCGACAATCCTTTCTTATATTCTTCTGACAATGTCATCCAACGTTGTTGACCAGAGTCATCATTAAAGATCCAAGGATCAACACCTATCAGTAATATATTTGGTTTAAATTTCTTTGTAGCTAAATCTAGTATTGCTACTATATCCTCAATTGAAGCACCACTTACACCTAAATTAAAAATATTTTTATCAATTAAATAATTTCCTATTTTCAAAACTCTTGAGGAACCTACAACAATTACATTTGGTTTTAATAAATCAGATTCAATATTAATTCTAGCTCTAATAAATTTTCTTTCATCAAAATTCTTTGATAATGCAACACATCTATGAACAGTAAGTGATTCAGCTAATTTTAATTCAAATTCTTTGTTTCCAGATTTTGATTTATTGAAAATATTTATTGGATCTACAATATAATTAAATAAAGAAATTAAAATCATTAAAATTAAAATTGTCGAAAGATAAATTAGAAGAAAAAATTTTTCTTGTTTCATATTTCCCCATACTTTTTCTATTAATAAATTCTTTAGACTTGATTGCAATAAACATTTCTATTTAAATACATTTTAATAAATAGCATTCTTTATATCATTTATCTAAATAGAGAAACTAACAAGTCAAAATAATTAAAACTGAAAATACAAAAAAGGACTAGTTTTACCTAATTGCATAATACTAATCACAAATAACATTGCGAATAATATAGCAGCAATTCTATTTCGCATTAATAAACGATTATTACTAAATGGATTATTTGATGAAATACTTGAACTATTTGGAAAAAAAACTACGATTATAAACCCAATTATTAGTAAGATATAACTATCTAAAGTAGATTGATTTGACTCTAATTGGGACTGCCATATTCCTTTTAGTGGATCAAAAATTGAGCCAATCTGAATTCTATGAAGAATTAATAAAAATTCATTAGGATTTAACATAACTCTGTATATTTGAAATGCGTTAGAAACGCTATCAGCTCTAAACATTACAAAAGATATATTTACAGCTATAAAAGTTACGAACCAACCAAAGATGCTCCTTATATTAAAAAGCATAGGGGATTTAGATTTTTTATAGGGAAAAGCTTTTTTCCATAGTTGATTTACTACAATATACATCCCATGCATGCATCCAAATAAAACATATGTCCAACTCGGACCATGCCAAAAACCAAGTATTAAAAATATAAGAAAAGTTGGGAAAATTAGATTACAGATTATGTCTATAATACCTGATTTACCATTAGATAGCCTCATCATCATTAATGTAATTGGAGTATGTAAATATTCACCAATATATTTAGTTAACGATATATGCCATCTTTGCCAAAAATTAATTATATTTGTAGACAGTTAAAAGGAAGCCAAATACCAAAAAGTAACGCCAGACCAACAGCCATATCTGAATACCCTGAAAAATCAAAATAAAGCTGAAAGCTATAAGCAAATGATCCAACCCAAGAAATCATAAACTTGGGGGACATACCAGACTTAACTCCATTAAATAAAATATCAGCATAACTTCCAAGAGGATCTGCAAGTAATAACTTCTTAGCTAACCCGATTGTAAAAAGAATAATACCAATTGAAATCTTTTCAGTATTGATTTTAAAATTTTTAGCATCTGAAAATTGTGGCATCATTTGCTTATGATGGATTATTGGTCCCGCAATTAAATGAGGAAAAAAACTGACGAATAAAACATATTGTTGAAAACTTTTTTCCTTAACTTTACCTTGATAGCTATCTACTAAATAAGCTATTTGTGTAAATGTAAAAAAAGATATTCCAATTGGAAGAACAACATTTAATATCTGAAATGGCTCTAATTTAATTATATGCAGAAATTCATTTGTATTTTCAATAAAGAAATTTGCATATTTGAAATAACCTAAAAGAATTAAATTCAAAGATATAGATGATATTAATAAGTATTTTCGATATTTTAAATTAATATCAGACAATTTCAGACCAAAATAATAATTAACACAAATAGAGCTCGCTAAAATTGGTAAGGAGTATAAACTCCAATAACCATAAAAAAATAGTGATGCCATTGAGAGCCATACAAGAGCACCGAAATGACTTTTAGATGATATTAAATAATAAATTGCAAAAACTAATGGTAAAAAAACAAAAATAAATTGATATGAATTAAATAGCATAATTAATTCTCATTGAAATATCTTGAAAATTGTATTCCATAATATCTAATTCCCAAATTCCAATTTCTGTATTGCATAAAGTTTTTTTAAACCCTAGTTTTTTATAATGATCCTTTACAATAATATTACGATCTGTCGGTTTATAGAAACCAATTAATTTTTTTACTCCTCCAACCTTAGCATTTAAAACAATATCCTGTAAAGCAGCCAATTCAACTTCCCGACCCAATACACGACAACTCATTAACCATGTATCTATTTCCCAAAAATCTATATTTTTTTTACATATAATAACACTAATCATGCCATTGTCTCCAAAAGCATCTTTTAGTCTTATTTGACGTGTGAAAAAATTAGGATTTTCTTCTAAATCTTTTACATCTAATTCACTATATCTTTTAGTTGTTAGATTAAATTGATTAGATTTACTAATTAATTGTGTTATACGGGCACGATCAATTGATTTAAATGGCATAAAGGATATTTCCATATCCAAAGACTTTAAATAACCTTCCATATCAGAGGATTGATTTAAAATCTGAATTCTTTTGGCATTGTCTTGATAATAAGATGCTCTTTTACAATCTTCTTCTGAAAAGGAAATTGCTTCGAA
>NZ_JBIPMD010000081.1:0-12485 GCF_044369315.1 Silvanigrella sp. | reverse complement strand
AATTAAGATTCATTTTTCAATACAAATAGGATATTTTTAAATACGATAAAATGAGAATTATTTTTGGATTGTTATAGGTGAAAATAAATTATGATAAAAAAAATAATATTTTATGCTTTAATAATGTTTTCTTTTAATTTGAATGCTTTAGAAAAAAGTATTTTAAGTGAAATTAAAGATAACGGCGAATTGAGAGTTTGTACAACAGCAGGATACGCACCTTTTGAGGTAAAAACTTCAAAAGGGAAATGGGTTGGTTTTGATATTAAAATGTTTGAAGAGTTTTCAAAAAAATTAGGCGTTAAATTATCTTTGATAGATATAAGATGGGAAGGTGTTTTTCCCGCTTTATTATCAAAAAAATGTGAATTTATTACTGGTGGAATGTCTATTACAGAAGAACGAAAAAAAGTAATTCATTTTAGCGATATAATTTATAAAAGTGGAAATTCAATTGTAATTTCAAGCAAAGAAGAAAAAAAATATAAGAATATAAAAGACCTCGATCAGAAAAATGTTAAGATAGCGGTTAAAACTGGGAATACAAGTGATTTTGTATTACAAAAAACTCTTAAAAATGCAAAAATATTAAGATTCGATACCAATGCCGATATGCTTACCGCTGTTTTAAAAGGAAGAGCCGATGCTTTTGTTCAAGATTCAATTTATGCCTTTATGGCCTCTAATGAAAATAAAGGAAAATTATATATCATTCCTGAAAAATTAAATTATGAAGATCTTGCTGTTGGAATAAGGAAACAAGATGAAGATCTCCTTAAAGAGTTTAACTCTTTTTTTGCGGATTGGAAAAAATCAGGTGGATATGCGGAGGCGGTTCAATATTATATTGAATCGGATAAATGGATGGAAGAGTTAAAAAGGTAACTAAATATAATCTCCAAACAAAGTTTCTTGCTGCAAATCTTTTTTATCAATCACATTTGAAACCGAAACGCCCATTAATCGCAATGGTACCTTTTCACAATTCATTTCTTCTAATAATTGTAAAGATATTTTCTCAAGAATATTTTTTTCAAAAAAATATAAGGGAAAACTTTTTGATTTTGTTTTCACTGTAAAATTTGAATATTTAATTTTAATTGTTACAGTTTTAAATGAGATATTTTTCTTTAATAAATATTCACTTAAACTTGCAACCATTTTTTTAAGCATTTCTATTTTATCAGAATAATTTATAATGTCTTTGATAAATGTTTCTTCTTCACCGTATGATTTTCTTACATGGGTTGTAATGACTTCCGATTCATCAATGCCACAAGCTTTGTCATAAACCCATTCGGCATTTGGACCAAAATTTTCAATGATATAGTCTTTGCCAATATGAAATACATCAGAACAAGTAAACAAATTATAACTTGCAAATTTTCTTGAAGTAACAGGACCAATAAAGGGAACTTTTTTTAGGGGAAGAGTTTGCATAAAGGGAAAACAAAATTGGGGTTTAATAACAGCAAATCCATTCGGTTTATTTAGATCGGAAGCAATTTTTGCAATCATTTTATTAGGAGCAATTCCTGCTGAAGCCGTTAATTTTGTTTTAAGAAATATTTCTTCTCTTATATTTTCAGCAATTTTAGTAGCCGAAGTTTGGTGAGAAATGTTTGTTACGTCTAAGTAGGCTTCATCTAAAGACATAGGCTCTATTATGGAGCAATAATTTGTTAATATTTTAAAAACTTCGGCAGATGCACTAGAATAAGCATCGAATCTTGGTTTTAAAAAAATAGCTTGAGGGCAAAGTTTTTTTGCTTGAGCGGAAGCCATGGCAGAATGAATGCCAAACTTTCGTGCTTCATAGGAAGCCGTGGCAACAACCCCTCTTTCATTTGGCATGCCGCCAATAATAAGAGGTTGTCCTTTTAAACGAGGATTGTCTCTTATTTCAACAGAAGCAAAAAAAGCATCAAGATCAAAATGAATGATTTTTCTTTTTAATAAAGAGGGATGAATAATTTGTTGCAAGTTACTATCATTCAAAATAAAAATCCGTTTCCGTAAAATTACAGTTGCGCAAGAAGAATACTCAAATAAAAAACTCTTTTATAAGTTATTTAAATTTTATGCAAGTTAGATTATTTATTACAATATTTAAATATATGAATTTAAAATAATTTTTCTTCAATCACCATAGATAATTCCATGCTATTTTGAGCAGCTCTTTGCCGCTCTAAGGTACCACAATTTAAAACTGTATTTTTAGAAAAAGGACCTAAATCATCATTTAAATAATATACTTTTACTGTTGAAATGTCTTTTGAGCAATGCCAAATCATTCCCGCACACATTTTGCAAGGCTTTAAAGTTGTAAAGATTCGACAGTTCTCAGGTAACGGCTGATTAAATTTAGTATAATAATTTTGAATTAAGTTTACTTCTGCGTGTTTCGTTTTGTTTTTAGAGCTTTCATTTATTCCAATAGATAGTATTTCATTATCTTTAGAAACTAAAATAGCAGCAATTTTTCTATCGGAAAGATAGAGTTCTGATTGCAAAGAAATATCATTTGCTATTGTTTCTGTTAATTTTAAAAATTCAATATTTTTTAAATTTTTATGCTCTGGTATTTGTGGCCATTTCATTTTCGTATTTTCGGATATAGGATAAATAATTTCTTGAAAATTAAAAGAAATTGAGATGTCATGATCTTTAGGAATGATTGGAGTGAAAAATCTTTTGGCAGTAACTTTAATCATACCATGACACATTTCTGTCGCTGTATAAGATGCATAAATTTTTTTTCGAAGTATAAAAAAAGATTTTTCAGGATAAAAGTGATGAATTCCTTGAATTAAAGTTGTAATTGCAGATATTGGTGTTTTTGGAATAAAATGATTTACAGAATAATAAACTGTATTTTCAAAAATTAAAAAGGCTATATTATTTTGATATTTATGAATTAAATCATACATTATTTTTTCTGTTAAATGAATCATATTTTACCAAAGATCTTTTTCTAACTTTATTTTCTCATATCTTTATTCATTAATACTTATAAACACCCTGCCCCGTTTTTTTTCCAAAATGTCCCGCGTCTACATATTTTTTAAGTAACGGACAAGGTCTGTATTTACTATCACCCAAGCCATCATGTAATACTTTCATAATAGCGTAACAAGTATCTAAGCCTATAAAATCGGCTAAAGTAAGTGGGCCCATAGGTTGATTTGTCCCAAGTTTCATTCCAGCATCAATATCTTCTGCGTTTGCAATGCCTTCCATGAGAGTATAAAACGCTTCATTAATCATAGGCATTAAAATACGATTTACAATAAAACCAGGATAATCTTGAGAACAAACTGTTACTTTGCCCATTTTTTCAGAGAGTAATTTTGTAATTTCATATGTTTCATTTGATGTCGAATGGCCTCGAATGATTTCAACAAGTCCCATGATAGGAACAGGATTCATAAAATGCATTCCAATAAATTGCTGAGGTCTTGATGTGGCAGAAGCAAGTCGTGTAATTGGTAAACTGCTTGTGTTACTTGCAAAGGTAACATGAGCGGGCATTATTTTATCGAGTTGAGAAAATATTTCTTTTTTTAAAGCTTCATTTTCATGAATGGCTTCTATAATAAAATCGGCAGAAACGAGGTCAGATAACTGAGTTGTTTTTTTAATTCTTCCTAAAATAGCAGGAGGATGTTCGTCTATTTTTCCCTTTTCAAATAATTTTGCGAGGCTTTTTTCAATTCCTAGAACTGCTTTATTTAATCCTTCACTGCGGTTATCACATATAATTACTTGAAAGCCAGCTTGTGCAGCTACTTGAGCAATGCCACTTCCCATTTGCCCCGCACCTATGACGGCAATTGTTTTAATTTGTGAAGTAAGAGCCATGAGATCCTCCTAAAATTTCATTCGTAATTTGAGCGTTCATGCGTTAGCAGGTATGTGAACTATATTTCCTTATTTTGATCAATCAAGGAAACGGAAAGAAAAAAAGAATACTTGAGATGTTGAAGAAGTTATGCTCAAGTCATAAGAGTTGACCTGTATTTGTGCAGGATTATTTTTTAAGGATTCTGAACCATGGCTATTGCTTACCAAACACCACTTCCTGCTCCCTATCCAACGTTAACGGAGCAAGAATTGCGCGAACGTATTCAATCTGTAAGAAGTTTTTTTGGAAAAAAACTTGTTGTGCTTGCACATCATTATCAACGCCCTGAAATTGTAGAATTGAGTGATGTGCGTGGTGATTCACTTCAATTAGCTCAATACGCCGCACAACAAACTGAGGCCGATTATATTGTCTTTTGTGGCGTTCATTTTATGGCTGAAGGCGCAGATATATTAAAAACAGGAAATCAAGTTGTTGTGCTCCCAGACTTAGGTGCTGGTTGTGACATGGCTGACATGGCAGATGCGGATGATGTTATTGAAGCATGGGAACAACTTGTTGAAGTTGTCGGTCATGAAAGTATTATGCCTGTTACTTATGTGAATTCTACTGCAGCACTAAAGGCTTTTGTTGCTAAAAAAGGTGGTGTGATTTGCACCAGTTCGAATGCCGGAAAAATTGTGGATTGGGCTTTGAAAGAAAGAAAAATACTTTTTTTCTATCCAGATCAACATTTAGGAAGAAATACGGCGAAAAAGCTTGGAATCCCTTTGGAATCTATGAATTTATGGAACCCGAAAAAGCCTTATGGTGGTTTAGAAAAAGAAAACATTTTAAATACAAAAGTCATGTTATGGCAAGGGTGCTGTCCTGTTCATATGATGTTTAGTTCAAAACAAATTGATACCATTCGCGCAAAAGATCCCGACTTTAAAATTATTTCGCATCCTGAATGTGCAATGGAAGTTGTGGATAAATCGGATTGTGCTGGGTCAACCGATTTTATTGTAAAAACAATTGCAGCGAGTCCAGCGGGAAGTAAATGGGCTGTTGGTACCGAATTAAATTTAGTAAATCGGATTGCTAAAGAAAACCCGGATAAAACCATAGTAAGTATAAATCCTTTTATGTGTCTATGTGGAACAATGAATCGTATTGATCTACCTCATTTAACTTGGGCTTTAGAGCAAATTAAAGCGGGTACTCCAAAAAATGTAATTACAGTTCAGGAGCCAGATCGTACTCTTGCAAAACAAGCTTTAGCTCGTATGTTAGAAATGAGTGTTACGTTATCAAAATAAGCTTTTCATTAAAGGTGGTCTTTTGTCAGACGAAAATATACAAAAAAACTTTTCTTCACATCAGCCTGTGACTCCCATAAAAGAAATGGGCTTAGAAGAAATTATACAACTTGCAAATAAAATTGGCCTTGAATATGTAGAAAAAAGAAAAGAGGCAGAGCGCCTAGAACTTCTTCGTACTTCAATTCGTGCAAAAATTATGAATCGGATTGAGTTAACAAGCGAAAAAATT
This sequence comes from Silvanigrella sp., assembly GCF_044369315.1. Classification (NCBI taxonomy): domain Bacteria; kingdom Pseudomonadati; phylum Bdellovibrionota; class Oligoflexia; order Silvanigrellales; family Silvanigrellaceae; genus Silvanigrella; species Silvanigrella sp. The sequence goes on along the minus strand of NZ_JBIPMD010000081.1, from coordinate 7,087 downwards.
CCTGAAGCGCGATTAAAGCGGTTGGCAGAAGCAGATATGGAATATATCGAATTGCTAGAAAAAATTGTAAATTCTAGGGCAGAAACCGAAAAACTTCGAATCCGATATGAAAGTTATAAAAGTTTATTTGATGCTCGTCGTACCATGATCAGTTATAAAAAAATAGAATTAAAAACATTATAGGTAAGATGAGTGGAAAAGTTTATTGAACAACATAAAAAGCGACTTTGTTATATGCCATGGCTTTATTACTCATTAAAACCAAAACATTTAATTTGGGCAAAAGCTTGGCAAGATGAAATTCAATCTACTTTGCAAGAGCTAGAAACAGTTAAAATTGGCAGCAATTGTTTTATTTCTCCAAACGCAAATATTTTTGCGGAGCCTGGAAGAGATATTATTATTGGAGATAACGTAACAATTGCTTCTGATGTGTTTTTACATGGACCCATAACAATTGCAGATGGTGTAAGTATTAATGCAGGAGTTTCTATTGATGGCGGTGTAAAAGGTGTTTCTATTTCTTCTCACTCAAGAATTGCGAGTGGGACAAAAATTTATGCATTTAATCATGGAATGAATCCAAATCGTAACATAAAAGATCAGCCGGTCACCTCCCATGGAATAGAAATTGGCGAAGATGTTTGGATTGGTGCAAATGTTTGTATTGCTGATAATGTTAAAATAGGAAATCATTCCGTAATTGGTATGGGATCAGTCGTAACAAAAAATATTATGGAATGGACCATTTGTGCAGGCAATCCGATTAAAGTCATTGGAAATAGAAAAGAAAAAAAATAATTTATTTAGGGTTTGTTCTCAAATATTGAAGAAGAGCTGATTTTAAGCCTGTTTTCTGCAAAAGTTAGATTAACCCATATCTAACGAAAGCGAGAAAAGCTACAAATGAGCTCTTTATAACTCACTGATATTATATTTATTAAAGAATTTATTTATTTCTCCAGATTTTTTTAATTTTATTAATTCTGTATCAAACTCATCAAGAATAATTTGGGAGTTAGGATAGTCTTTTCTAAGAGCTAAATAAAAATAATTCTTACTATCAATAAATTCAATTAATTTTACTTTTATTGATTTCAAGTTTTCTTTATTTTCTTTTTTTCCAGCCAAACTAGTAAAATTTGAAAATGTAACAAAAGCGATATCCCCTCTGTTTTTGTCAAGTTTTTTTAATAAAATCTCTAAATTTGAAGAATATTCAAATTCAAAACCCTCACTAATTGGAAAATTATCTTTTGAAAACTTGTTTCCAATATAATCATTAATTTTAAATTTTTTCAGGTCATTTTTTGATTCAATTTTTTCTATTTCATTTTTTCTAGGATTGTTAATTGAATATAAAATGACAGCTTGTGTTTTAAAAATAGGAGTATGATTAAAAATTAAAAATTTTTTTCTTTCCTCTGTTATTAAAGTGATATGTGAATCAGACTCGCCTTTTTTTACATATTCTTGAGCTCTTTCCCATGGAAAAGCTTCTGAAATAACTTTATAATGCATTTTTTTTTCTAAAATATGTCTTGTAATATCAATAAAAAATCCATTTAATTTTCCTTTTTCTATATAAGAAAATGGAAAAAAAATTTTCATAAAAAGCAATTTTTATTGTTCCTTTTTCTGAGGCTTTAATATTACTATAAAACAATAATGTCAGAATAAAAATAATAAAAACTCTCATGGAATATACCTCTTTTTAATATGTAGAATTTATTTTAATATAAGGATTTTTTATAATTAATAATAGTGTATGTGTCAAAATTTCGGCTAGGTAGCAAAATTAATTCATGAAAATATTGATAATTTTTGTTATAGAGTAAGTTAAATACAAAATAAAATCTAAATAAACATGTATGTATTTATTTAATATATGACTCATGTTATGGACAAATGCCTATTCATTCAGGAATATGCTCAATAGCTGGAGAAAGGCTAGAATTTTTGAATCATTATAATTTCTTAAATGCATATATTTACTAGATAAGGCAATTCAGAAGCAATGTTACTCGTTACGATATGAAAAAAAAAGAAACTTTTCTCTATGATTTACTTAGGGTGGTTTTTTGGTAAAAATTTGAAAACATATCCAAATATAGTTAAAAAATGTTTTCAAATCCAACTATAAAGGCACCCCAAACACCAATTAAAATATGAGAAACACTGACTCCAATAAGGGAATTTTGTTTTGCAAACAGCCATCCCCAAAAAATACCAGGGATAAAAACAGACAAAGCAAATCCTGCACTAATATGTGAATGTCCACCAGCAAAAAGAATATTAGAGAGAATAATAGAAGACCACATAGTTTTTGTTTTAGAGCCTGTTAGAAATTTTTGGAGTGCAGACTGAATGCCACTTCTTACAATAAGTTCTTGAATGGGAACAAAAATAATATATCCAAACAAGGCAGCAAAATATACTTTTAAGCTGATATCAGCTGAAGTTTTAAAAATAGACATCGGGTCAAATAATGGAAGGTGATGAAGTTTGGGATTAAAAGTAATTACGATATATTTAAGAAGCATTATAATAACTAATAAAGGAATCGTATATAAAATAGACTCAATGACTAATTTTCTCCAATTTTCAATTGTAATACCAAACGTTTTTAATGGGTAGCCACTTTTAAGCATCATTGAAATTATAAAGTAACAAAACATAATTAATACTATAATTGTAACTAAAGTTGAATTAGACATATAACTTTTAAGTTTTTGAAGCATTTGTAAGCTAATGGCATATAATGTTGTAATTGCTATAATATTAACTGCAAAATTGCCAATAGCAAGACGCTCTTTTAAAACTTCTACTGTGACTTCATTTGTGTAACGAAGTCTTTTCGAGATTTTTTCACCAAAAAAAGATGTGAATTTAGCATAAATATCTAGGTAGTTTGGATCATTCTTAATTTTTTCAAGATCAAAACATAAGACAGTTGAGGGTTCAATAGCTTTTGCGCTTGCAGAGCGAGCCGCATTTTCAAAAAGTACCATTTCACCAACAATTTCACCTTTACTTAGTTTTGCTAAAGGGTAAAATCTATCTCCATTTTTTTTGATAATTTCTACACTGCCATCTATAATAATAAAAAATCTTTGTTCAAGTCTTCCTTCATGAATAAATATTTCTCCAATATTTAGTTTTAATTCATAACAAATTTCTTGAAGACGTTCTAATTGATTGTCATTTAAATCTTTAAATAGAGATATATCTTTAAATGATTCAATCATCTTTACTCCGTAATCTTATCCAATTTAAAAAATTACTTTAATGATTAAGGTTAAAGATAAATATTTTTTTATCCATTAAACTTTTATCTGAAATAGCGTCAACTGTTTTTGTAAAGCTAAGTAAAAAAACAGTAATGAGTATAATTTTAAAATTAAATTTTTTAAAAAACGTTACTTTCATAATATGACCCTTGATAAATATTTTATTCCCTTTTTTACATCGGAATAGATATTCTTAATTTTAGATATTTATTTTTTGTATGGCCAGTGTTATCAACTATTTGCTTATTTATGTCATTTTATTATAAAGGGCATGGAATAGGATTTATTTATAAATAATATAGTAATTTCATAATATTAATAATCACTTATTTTGGAGACGAACGTGAGCCATCAAAATATTCCCTCTATTGAAGTTAAAAATTTGATTCCGGTACGCAGAGCTCTTTTATCTTTGTCTGATAAATCGGGGTTAAAAGAGCTTTGTGGGCTTTTAACAAAATGGGGTTGTGAACTTGTAGGCACGTCTTCTACATATAATGCTATCATAAATTTAGGTTTTTCCTGTTCTACCGTCGATTCCATAACAAATTTTCCTGAAATTTTAGGTGGACGTGTGAAAACATTGCACCCAAAGGTCTTCGGAGGCATTTTAGGGAGAGAACTTTTGGAGTCCGATGCAAAAGACATGAAAGATCATGATATTAAACCGTTTGATATTGTTATCTGTAATTTGTACCCATTTCAAAAAACCTTGGCAAAAGGGGCATCGGCTACAGAATTAGTTGAAAATATTGATATTGGTGGTGTTAGTTTACTAAGAGCAGCCGCAAAAAATCATACTGCTGTTTCTGTTTTATGTGACTCTTCTGATTATGAATATTTTATGAAAGTGGTCACTGAAAATCAGGGAAATACAACACTAAACCTAAGAAAACAATTGGCAGTTAAGGCTTTTCGAGAAACGGCTTCTTATGATGAAATTATTTCTGCAACGTTAGAAAGCCAATTTGGATTAGAAAACGAATTGTCTTCAAAAATTGGCCCCGTAAGAACGGAAAACGTAAACTCCATTACTACCCTTCCAAATAACGTAACTATTTCTTTAACAAAACAACAATCATTAAGATATGGGGAAAATCCTCATCAAAATGCAGCATTTTATCATACTGCTGATTTTCAAAATGAGAATAAGACTTGTTCTATTGCAAATATGAAATGTTTTCATGGAAAAGAATTAAGTTACAATAATGTCTTAGATATTGAACATGCCATTCGTTTGGCAACTGAGTTTAAAGAAGATTATGCTGCTGTTATTTTAAAACACAACACACCATGTGGTGTTGGAATTTCAAAAGACTCTCTATATCAAGCATATGTCAAAGCATTTGAGTCCGACCCGGTAAGTCCATTCGGTGGTATTGTTTGTGTTACAAAAAATGTAACAGAAGATTTGGCAAATAAATTATCAGAAACATTTTTAGAGGTTGTTATCGCACCTCATTTTGATTCAAAAGCTTTAGAAATTCTTCAAAAAAAGAAAAATCTCCGTTTAGTTACTTTTAATCCTGATTTGCCATTAGCAAATAAAATTATTTTTACTCATGTTCAAGGTGGTTTTTTAGCACAAAGTTCGAATGATATTGTTCTAGATTTAAACAAAGTAACATTTCCAACTATAGTTAAACCCTCGCCTAATATAATAAAAGCTTTTACTTTAGGTATGACAGTTGTTAAACATGTTCGATCAAACGCCATTGTTTTAGCGAATGAATATCAGTCTCTATCTATTGCGGGAGGTTTTACTAACCGTGTCGACGCTGTTGAGCAGTGCTTAAAAAAGATCCGACTTCCTATAACAAATGCTATTTTAGCAAGTGATGCGTTTTTTCCTTTTCCAGACAGTATAGAACTCATAAATCAAAGTGGGATTAAACATATTGTTCAGCCTGGTGGCAGTGTGCAAGATTCTGAGGTCATAAAAGCTTGTGATAAATATGGAATTTCTATGATGTTCACTGGTAATCGTCATTTTAAGCATTAAAATTTTATTCATGTCACTTATTTTATAGTCAAAAAAATTTCTTCTAACCTGACAATAATTAAATATAAATATAAAATACCATATTATAAGTTTATCCAAAAATGAATGAATTTCCATATTTAGGAATTTTATGCGAATAATTTATTTTTTCATTTTTTATATATTACTTATAAAAAATGTTTCTGCTAAAGCAGATCCTATTCAAATTGCTTGGGATTATAATTGTCCATGGATGTGTAATTCATCTAAAAGACCTGGTTTTTTATCTGAATTGGTTTCTGAAATATTTCGATTATCAAATATAAATATAGAATTTCAACGTTACTCTTGGCCAGTTGCAATACACGAAGTTAAAGAAGGAAATGCATTAGGTCTACTTAGTCCATCAAAAGAAGATGCTGATGGCTTTTATTTTCCAAAAGAATCTTTGGGATATCAGCAAATGTGTTTTTATATAAATAAAAACTTTCATTGGACATATAAAGACAAAAGATCTATAGAATCGATTCATTTAGGAATATCTCAATGGACTCATTATAAAGGATTAATGGATTATATTCATAATAATATTGAAAATCCAAAAAAATTAAATATAATAAGTTCAGAAGATATTTATTTAACAGGTTTTGAAAAACTTTCTAAAAATGAATTTGAAGTTCTATTGCTTAACCGAACTTCAGCAAAATACTATTTAAATAAAAATAAATTAAATGATAAATTTAAACAAGTTAGTTGTTTAGAAAAAGAAAAAATATATCTCTCTTTTTCTCCTAAATATAAAAATAAAAGTAAATTTCTTTCTGATATATTTGATAAAAATATGATAAAATTGAAAAAGACATTCTATGTTAAAAAGTTAATGAAAAAATATGAATTAACCGATCTTGATTTTTAAATATGATTTACTTAAACGGATGTTCATAGGGGATTTTATGCCAATTAAGCTTAGTTTATCATTGTTAATAATTAGTATATTTTGCAGTAATAAAATAAAAGCGGAATCCATTAATGTTGCCTGGAATCCATGGTGTCCCTGGATGTGTGACTCAGATGAAAAACCAGGATTCTCAGTTGAATTAGTTGAAAATGCATTTAAAAGACAAGATATTAATGTACAATTTCAAAAATATTCTTGGACAATAGCTGTGTCAGAAGTACGTGAAGGTAAAGTTAATGGCATTCTTGCACCTGCTAAACTTGAAGCTCCTGATTTTATTTTTCCTAAAGAACCTGTGGGTTACCAGCAAATGTGTTTTTATGTAAAAAAAGATAGTACTTGGGTATATAAAAATATTGATTCCTTAAAAAATATTTCCATAGCTATTATACAAGGAGCACATTATCCTGGGCTGATGGAATATATAAATAAAAATAGCGATAAAAAAAATAAAATTAAAAATATTAGCACTGAAGAACTTTTTCCTGATGGATTTAAAAATTTATTAAATAACAGTTATCAGTCTTTAGTTCTTGATTCTGTAACATTTGATTATTATTTAAAAAAAAATAACTTAATAGATCAAGTAAAAAAAGTAGGATGCCTTAAAACAGAGTATTTATATTTCGCTTTAAGCCCTAAAAATAAAGATAAAAGTTTAAAATTATCTAAAATATTTGATGACTATATAGTTATGTATAAATCTACAGATTCATATCAAAAACTATATGACAAATATAATGCCAGTTAAGAGTTGAGAAAGATATTGTGAAGATTGAAGAAATAGCTCCAATTTGTTAGTTAATTGTTGCTTAAAAAAAAGTAACAAAGGAGCTACCAATGGATTGGCAGAACCAA
>NZ_JBIPMD010000284.1:0-3803 GCF_044369315.1 Silvanigrella sp. | reverse complement strand
AATTTAAAAGTCATTTGCCTATTTGGGAGCAATTTCGCTCCCTCGCTGGATAATTGCGCCTAATGGGAACCTACTTGAAAAGTAACAAACCAATGTTTCGTGGCTCCTAATTATTTGCAACAGAACCAAAAATTTACTAGCATTCATTTTGTTTGTAAAATGCACTTATTGGTAGGACACTTACCCATTAGGAGATGTTTTGTGAAAAAAACAATATTATCCGCTTTTATGACTGCAAATATATTATGTCCAATCTACGCTTTTTCAGATGGAATACACGATCACAAGTCACACAATTCAGAAACTAGCGGTCAAATGGGTGATCCTAAGAATGTCACTAAAGAAATAATAGTAGAAGCAAATGATAACATGCGATTTACCCCTTCTTCAATTAATGTAAAAAAAGGTGAAACAATAAAAATTACACTTTTGAATAAAGGAAAAGTGAATCATGAGCTTGTGCTTGGGAGTAAAAAAGAGCTTAAAATACATGCCGAGATGATGCTCAAAAATCCTACTATGAAGCACCAAGAGGGTGAATCTTCCATCACAGCCGAGCCAGGGCAATCTAAAAGTTTAATTTGGAAATTTACAAAGTCTGGTACTGTCGATTTTGGTTGTTTATTACCTGGCCACTATCCAGCCGGTATGGTCGGCGAGTTCAAAGTAAAGTAGGTTTGATTTTTGCTACGCATGGCATGTAAGTGAACCCGTTTACACTGGGAGTTTTTTTAAATGAAATGGATTTCAGTTATTGCGTTCTTTTTGCAGTTTATTTTATTTAATTATACTTATGCAAAAACAGTTAAGTATGAATTAACTACCACTAACGAACAAATAAATGTGTCTGGAAATAAAACCATTAATTTTGCCTTACTTGTGAATAAAAGTCTGCCTGCACCGACCCTAGAATTTATCGAAGGCGATGATGCTGAGATCACGATCATCAATAAAATTCCAAAACAAGAAGTATCCATCCATTGGCATGGAATTCTACTTCCCAACGAAATGGATGGTGTTCCCTATGTAACGACTCCGCCCATTCCAAGTGGGACTCAATTTGTCTTTAAGTTTAAAATAAGGCAAAACGGTACTTACTGGTACCACTCTCATACAGATGTCCAAGAACAAAAAGGAATTTATGGGGCGATTGTTATTCACCCTAAGGACAAAAAAATTTCTTATCAAAAAGATGCTGTCGCAGTTTTAAGTGATTGGTCAGATGAAAATGCAACGCAAATTTTAAAGAATTTAAAAAAAGATGGAGACTATTATCTTTATAAAAAAGGAACCATGCGCTCATGGTTTGGAGCGCTTTTAGAGGGTCAATTTGGAAATTTTATAAAAAACGAATGGTCACGTATGGGAGGCATGGATTACTCTGATGTCGGCTATGATGCTTTTCTTATTAATGGAAAGAAAGAATCACAGCTAGGTGTCGCCAAAAAAGGTGAAAAGGTTCGTATTAGACTTATAAATGCAGCGGCCTCGACATACTTCTTCGTTGCTTTAGGAGACAAACCAGTAAGGGTAATTTCAGCCGATGGCATTGATATCAAAGCCACACTCTCACAAGAAATTCTTATGGGCATGGCAGAAACTTACGATTTGTTGTTTGAAGTACCGGATAACAAAAACTACGAACTCAAAATCACCGCCCAAGATGGTACTGGGATTGCTAAAGCATGGATTGGTAACCCCAGTGGGGAAAAAGTATTTGCACCCGTAAAACCCATGCCAGATCAGTATGAAACAATGGACCATGATATGTCAGCGATGGGTGGAATGGACCATAGTATAATGATGGATCATTCAAAACACAGTATGGGAGGTATGGACAAAGCCATGCCTGAAACACCTGCTATGGATCACTCAATGCATCATATGCCAGAGGTGGACCATTCGAAAATGATTCAACCAAAGAGTGACATGTCCTCTAAAAATGAACTAATTCAAACTCTCACTGTTGATAAAATTCAATCACCAATTCCTACTGAATATAAAAATTCCAGAAAAGTAGTTGAATTTAAACTTGTTCTTGGCGGAGATATGGAAAGGTATGTGTGGCACATTAATGGTAAAGCAATATTTGAAGATAAAACTATAGTTGTAGAAGAAAATGATTTAGTTCGTTTTGTATTTGAAAACCAAACCATGATGCACCATCCTATGCATTTACACGGGCACTTTTTTAGAGTTTTAAACCAGTTTGGAGCTTATTCGCCTTTAAAACACACCGTTGATGTCCCGCCTCATGGTACAAAGACCATAGAATTTTTTACAAATGAACCTGGACAATGGATGCTTCATTGTCACAATTTATTTCACCTTAAAACAGGTATGGCGCGGGTTGTGAGTTATGAATCATTTAAGCCAAAAGAAGAAGTCGCGGTACATCAAAAGCATGATCCTCACGATCATGATCATCTTTATGCAACCTCAGACGTTTTAGCTGCAACAAATATCGTTCGTGCATCTGCAAAGTTGTCTCAATCATGGCAAGAACTAGAATTATCAGCAGAATCTCTTAACACATCAAAGAAGCCTTTTTCTTTTAATGAAAAATGGGAAACAGACTTAGAACTTATGTATAAAAGATTTTTTGCTTCTACAAATTACTTTCACCTCTTAGGCGGTGCTGCTTATGAACATGAGAAATTTTACGGACAAGCTGGATTTTTTTACATGCTACCTCTTCTAGTAGAAAGTAAAGTTTTAATTAATCATAAAGGTAGATTTAAACTTAGCGTAGAAAAAGACTTTCAATGGACAAAATATATTTCTTCACAAGTTGAGTTTCTATGGAAACCAAACCCTATTGAAGGTGAAAAGATTGAATATCTTGGAACTCTTATGTTTGCAAATGATTGGAATTGGTCTGCTGGACTTACTTTAACACAAGATAGCCTTGGTGTAGGTGTTCGAATTAGATTATAGTTTTAGGGGATGTAACCAAGAACTGCGGAAATTTCTGCGGTTCTCGGTTACATCCCCTTCTAGAGAAAAAATGGAAAAGAGTTATTTTTCTTTTACTGGATTTACTGGGGTCTTGGGCGCTTTGAAGCGAAAACTGTCGGTATAGGCTAGTTAGCATATTATGTTATATAACCCGTATTACTAAACTTTTATTATTTGATAGACAAATTTGTTCATCAAATCTTAGGCTTATATTTTTCACATTTACTTATCCAGACAGCAATTTTTTTTAGTTTGGCATTTATTTGAGGTTTATTTATTCTTTTTTTAGTTATTTTATTCCAAAGTTCTTCCATAACAAAATTTAGATCGCTTGGATAACTTATTAAATCTTGATTCAAATTTTTAAAAAGATATGGTTTACCATCTTTTTTACATGAACCTCCTATCGTTAAATGAGATATGTGCCAACCATTTTTCGTAACTTTAAAATCATATACATCATAATGTCCCCAGCGATTTGAATATATTTTTAATTTAAATATATTACTAGATAAACTTGAAATATATTGATTTAGTGATATTCTTTTTGGCATATCTACCTCAATTTTTCATAAATAGTAAAGTGTAACACTAACGAGGGTTCAAGTTACACTCTAAATGTTACTTAAATTCTCATAAAAAAGTGTAACAAAGCTCATCACACGATCAATGTCACGATGTGTCCTCCCAATAAGTGATTTTTACAAAACGTAAATACAGATTTAAATTTCCTTTTGAGGGGGAGATTTAAATGGAGATGGAAAATAGACTTTTAAAATTGTCAGAACAAGTTGCTTTTGAAAGAAGTAAAGGAAATATAAAGAGTTGGTCTGATGAAATAAAAA
>NZ_JBIPMD010000283.1:0-3823 GCF_044369315.1 Silvanigrella sp. | reverse complement strand
CTAGAACTTGATTTTTAAACTCAAGAGAATATTGACTTTTAACTGATTTCTTCTTTAACATTGGACAACCCTTCTATATGAACGCCTAAGTTCATAGCATATTGTCCACCAAAAGGAATCACTTTAACAAGATAAAAATTGATTTTGAATATAGTACTCATAGTTATAAAGAAGAAAGCATAAAAACTTTTATTACTTCTTATATCTCTATATTAAATGATATTGTTGAAAATCATAAAATAATTAAGAATATTAATTTTATTTCGAATGAAAATAAAAATACGATTTTAAATCAATTCAATAATACCGATGTAATTGTTGATTATTCAAAAACATTTATTCAAATTTTTGAAGGAAATTCCAAAAAATATGAAAATAAGAAAGCATTAGTATTCAAAGATAATTTTTTAACCTACTCAAACTTAAATTCGATTGGAAATCAAATTGCTTGTTTTTTAATTGAAAATAATATTATAAAAGAAGATAAAATAGGAATTTATATTGATGACTCTATTGAAATGATTACAAGTATCATTGGCACATTAAAAACAGGCGCTAGTTTTATTCCTATGGCAAACACTTTCCCGATTAACAGAGTAATTGATATTTTAAAAGATTCTGAAGCGAAGTTACTTATTACAAATAAAGAAACATTAAATCCAAGTTTAGTCAATTTATTAAATGTAAAAGTAATTTATATAGACGAATTCATCTTTAAAAAGAAAAACATCGAAAACCCAAACATAAAACAAGATTTAACAGACTGTATCTATAGTATTTATACTTCTGGTTCAACTGGAAAACCAAAAGGTCTCAGCATTAGTCAAAAAAATATTATCAATCTATGTAGTTTTTATAAAAACAGTTTTAATTTATCCGATCAGGACAATTTTTCAAAATACGCTGGGTTTGGATTTGATGCATCCATCATAGAAATTATACCTATTTTATATTCAGGTGGAACAATACATATTATTGAAAAATCTATTAAATTAGATACAGCTAAGCTAAATGAATATTTTGAAAAGAATAATATAACAATGAGTTTTTTACCTACTCAATTTTCCGAATTATTCATACAAGAAACAAATAATTAATCTTTAAAATACTTAATTGTAGGAGGAGATAAACTTAAAAAAGTAACGAAAAGAAATTATAAAATAATGAATGGTTATGGCCCTTCAGAAACAACTGTGGAGTGTACCAATTTTGAAGTTGATAAAACAGATTATACAAACATACCAATTGGAAAACCAATAGACAATTGCAAAATTTATATCGTAGACCAGGATTTAAACCTATGCCCAACCGGAATTGCTGGAGAACTCTGTATATCAGGACACGGCGTTGGATTAGGATATATTCATTTGCCAGAAATAAATAAAGAAAAATTTATTGCAAATCCTTTTACAGAAAATAAAGACTATTCTCTGCTCTTTAAATCGGGCGATTTAGCAAAATGGCTTCCTGATGGAAATATCGAGTTTTTAGGCCGAATAGACTTTCAAGTAAAAATAAGAGGGTTTCGAATTGAACTTGGCGAAATTGAACATCAATTATCTTTATTTCCAAATATAAAAGAATGTATTGTTTTGTCATTAAAAGATCACTTAAAACAAGATTATTTATGTGCTTATTATAAAAGTGAATCTGAAATTCAAAACAATATTCTTCTAGAATATTTAGCTCAAAATCTCCCCGAATACATGATACCTAGTCTATTTTATTGGATGGAAAATTTTCCTATAAATGATAGTGGTAAAATTGATCGTAAAAAATTACCAATTCCCGAAATGAAAAAGACAGATCATATTGCACCAAGAAATGAAAAAGAAAAATGGATTGCAAATCATTTTGAAGAAATTTTAGAATTAAAACAATTAAGTATTTTATCGAATTTTTTTGAAATTGGAGGAAATTCTTTAAAAGCAGTTCAATTGGTTTCTAAAATTCAAAAACAGTATGACATTAAAGTCAGTGATATTTTTAAATATAAAACCATTGAAAATATTGCTAAAAACTTAAAAGAATATGAGATAGGATTTAACATTGAGCATAGGTTTAAGCAAATAAAAGACAGATTAAAAGGCTCAGAAAATCAAAAAATTCAATTTGACAAAAAACAAGAAGAAATCTATTTAGATAAATTAAAACCATATTATTCTTTTATCCCTGAGGAAAACAAAGATTTAAATATTCTAGTTACAGGAGCGACAGGTTATTTAGGAAGCTATGTTATTTTAGAATTATTATTTCAAACAGATTATCCCATTTCTGTAATAATAAGAGAATCTAATGAAAATACAAAAGAAAAGCTTTATAAAATATTAAATCATTATAATGGAAGCAACATTCCTGATAATTTATTTCATAAAATTCAAATTTATAATGGGGATATTTCTTTTGAAAATTTTAATTTAAGTGATCATGATTTTGGAATTTTAAAAGATAAAATAAATTGTGTCATTAATTGTGCCGCTAATGTAAAACATTATGGTGATTACAATGAATTTTATCAGAATAATGTAGTTACAGTCCAAAATTTAATAAATTTTTGTCAATTTGGCATAAAAAATCTACATCATATCTCTACATACTCTGTATCTATGATTGAAAATTTAAGTAGCAATACAAATACAAACGAATTATTTACTGAATTTGATTTTAGAGATTCTAATTTAATTGATAATTATTATATTAAGACAAAAGCAGAAGCAGAAAATTTAATTCAAAAATCTTATTTAAATAAAAAAATAAATGCAAATATATATCGCGTAGGAAATCTTGTCTTTAATACCAATACGAGTTTGCATCAAATAAATATTGAAAATAATGGATTTTATCAAAAATTAAAATGTCTTTTTAATATTGACTCGTTATGCACTCATGATTCTATTGATCTCACAGAACTTTCTCCTATTAATAAAACAGCTAAAGCAATTGTTTTAATATTAAAGCAAAAAAATCTTCACAATGAAACCTTTCATATTTATAATGATAAATTATATAGACTATCTGAAATTTTTAAAACCAATTCAAAATTAAATTTAAACTATGACAATTTAGATGATTTTATTGATAAATTATCTAATTTATATAAATTTATTCACACAAATAAAATGCTAAATAATTTTATGTTACACATGGGTTGGATGAATTTATTGCCAACAACAACTGAAGTCACAATTAAGAATGATAAAACAAAATTGATATTAAATAAACTTGATTTTCAATGGGGCGAAATTAAGGAATCCTATTTTGATGACATGATCAATCATGCTTACGAAAATAGAATTGATTCTTTAAATGAAAATGCGACATTCTCAACACTAAATAACGATCAAATTAAAATATTAAACTCATATGCTAAAATTAAAATTATTGCAGAAAATGAAATTATATTATCGCCAACAAAAAATGAGGGATCAATTTATATTATTTTAAATGGTTTTGCCCAAATAAGTATAAAATCACTAAATGGAGGTTGGGTTAGTTCCATTGGAATACTTTCAGCCGGCGATTTAATAGGAATTGAAAATTTATCACAATTTCAAAATAAAAATATTATATTTGATAGTATTTTAGGAGAACTTGTTATGCTTGAAATTGATAAAAATTCAATTCAAAATTTAAAACCAAGTAATAATACTTTTTATGAAGCAATATTTAATTACGCCATTAAGTCTTTACATAATAATAATTTATTAATATCAAACTTTGTTTAAAATAAAGTGATTCCTTTTGGTGGACAATATGCTATGAACTTAGGCGTTCATATAGAAGGGTTGTCCAATGTTAAAGAAGAAATCAGTTAAAAGTCAAT
>NZ_JBIPMD010000282.1:0-3825 GCF_044369315.1 Silvanigrella sp. | reverse complement strand
AGCAACTTGCTCTGACAATTTTAAAAGTCTATTTTCCATCTCCATTTAAATCTCCTCCTCAAAAGGAGATTTAATTCTGGATTTATGCTTTGTAAAAATCACTTATTGGGAGGACACTGCTGGAATATTTCACTATATTGACACTCAAAAAAATAAAGAAGAAATAAATTGCACAAAATTTGTTGTACTTGGATCAACAAATTTAAATATGAGCATTAGCGTCTTATCAGATAATTTAGATTTATTTACTCCTATTAATTCAGAACCATGGAGTGCAAATATCTTTTTTATTAATGTTTTTAATTGGCTCTATATAACTAAAAATAATTTTTCTCATGCAGATATTGATGGCGACAACTTTGCAAGCTTGTTAGACTGCTATAGGTATGCTGGGGTTATATCAAACAAAAAATTTGAAGAAAATAAATCTAAAAATATTCTTGACCTTCTTTCAATTTATAATCAAATACCTGCATCAATCAATAATATTTTAGCTTCTTCTCTTTCAATAGAAGAAAAGAATTTTAAAATAAATATTCTATACTATAATTTAAATTCGTTAACTAATTTTATATCACTTCACCAAGAGCCCTGGATACTTAATGCAAATTTAGCTCGTGATTTGCATTTTAATTTTTAAGGTAAATATTTTTATAGTTTAATTAGCCCAATAGTGGATTTTTCTTTTTAGGCTTATTATCTTCATTCGGAATTTGTATAGATTTAGCTTGAATACTTTTCACAGTATTATTTTCTTTTCTTTCTAAAATACTTTCACCACCATCAATAAATTCTTTATCCCAAAATTGTTTGGTAAGTTCTACAAAAACATCCACACGATTTTTACGACGTAAATTATTATAAAAGTTTAAAGCCTTGCGGTGGTCTTCATTTTCACTTTCTAAAGTGAACCTCAAATCAATTTTCATATTAAACCCTACACCATTAAGAATTGGCCCTTTACATTCGCATATGCGTCAAGTCTAGCAGTTCTTCTTTCACAATCCCATGGTAAGATAAAACTTTCGCCACCACCTGTAAGAATAGTGTTTTGGGTAGCGCGCCAAGAGTCGCCTAATAAATTTTTAGCTTTTCGGCGAGTAATTCAGTAAACTCTTTTTTTTAAATTTTCGAAATGCTCTTTAAATTCTATTTTTTCACTTCCAATTTGCAACTCAAATTTTTGTTTATGAATTGCTTTTGAAATTTCGTGATAACCAATTTTTATTTTTACAGGTCTTTTTTCATTTATCTTATCACTTAATTTGCGAATAAAAACAGAAGTTGAAAGATCTTTAATTGAAGTACAACCTTTTTCTTTATAAATATATGCTTCGTCCACATCATCCCAAATTACACTTACAACGTCTGTCGTACAACTGCCAATATCCACAAGTGTTAGTGATTCAGGAAGATCGTTACCTCTTTCTTTTTTATATAATTCTAAAGCGCCCACACCTTGAGGAACGATTTCTACATTATCAAATGATATAAAACGTTCCTCATTTTTAGCATTGATCCACTCATATTTATTTTTTATCTTTAATGATTTTCGAAGTTCCGTTTTTGCAAATTCATCATAAGGAAGAGAAATAATTAATGTATCAAATTTCCCTATTAGATTTTTATTCTCAAAAGCATGCATCCATTGAATAAATTGTTTATTGCTACCATGGAATTCACCTAGTTCAGGATTTTCTTGATAATTTGTTTTTTGAAGTTCTGCAATTCTTCCTGCTACATACCATTTATTATCTACTTTAATTTTGCTTGTGAGCTGCGAATATTCAGGAACTTCTTCAATTAGTGAAGCTTCAGAAATTAAAATCTCTTTTCCATCCAAAATTGTATAAAGCTTCAAATAAGACGAACCTGAATCTATAGAAATAATATGACTCATAGAAACCTCCAAAGTTTAACGCACTAAACAACTTAAGACATTACGTCTTAACGTCTATTAAATTGTAGATTATGATCAAATTTTTGTCAAATAACGTCTTAACGTATTTTTGACTTATCGTCTTAACGTCTTTTATTTGTAAAGACTAAATTCCAAAAATTGAATATTTCTTTATTATTAGATGCTTAAATGAATCTAACATTTTCCACTAAAAAGAAACTATCGTCTTGTCAAACTAACGTCTTTTATACGTCAAGACGTTAGTTTGACAGCCCCAAAGAAATAGTTTACTTTAGTAAAGTAGTTTAGTATAATGAACTAAAGCCGATAAGGTAATCAAGGATGAGCAATTTTAGGGTTTTATTTTGGGCAAATAGCAATGGAGAAAAGCCAGTTGCAAAATGGATGAAAGCCCTTAAAAAAGAAGATCAAATTTATTTAGCAGATATTTTTCGCGATCTTGCAAATGATGGACCATTATCAAGACCAAAAGTTTTTAAGCATCTAGAAGGAGATCTTTGGGAAATAAAAGATAAAAGATCTCCTGGCCCTGGGTTTAGAATTTATTTTGGGTTTAATGGATCTGATATTATTTGTCTTGTAGTTCACGCAGGGTCTAAAAAAAGTCAAGATAGAGATATTGAACTTGCGAAAAAAAGATTAAAAAGTGAGGTTTAATATGACAACAAAAATGAATTTCAACAAAAAAGATTATGAGAAATTTCAATCACTCGATGAACTTGAAAAAGAAATTTTTTCTAAGGATGAAATTAAAGATATTCATACTCGTGCTTTAAAAAGATCTAAAACTAGAAATGAAATGACTGAAGCTCTCTCAAAAGCATTGATACAATATATGGCTCAAAATCATTTGGGTTTTAATGAATTTAAAAAACAACTCCATATGAGTTCAGCTACATTATCTAAAATTTTAAAAGGTCACTCAAATGTTACTTTAGATACTATCGCTGAAATAAGTGAAGTGACAGGGCTTAAAATTGATCTTCATATCGGTTCTAGATTTTAAATATAGTTTGAAATAATTTAAGACTAAAACATTTATTTATAAAAATTTAATTGCTAACTTCCATTTCTGAAATTTTATTTTCCTGCTTTAATTTCCATTGCAGAAATTGAGGATCATTATTTAAAGTACCGATTAATGCGTCTACAACTGAATCTTCTAAAATACTTTTAAGACCACTCGTTTCGTTTTTGAACTCTACATATAATTTCAACGTAGTTTCAGACTCCTTCATCAAAGTAAACTTTTTAGAAACTGGCTCATAGACCTTAATATCCAAAAATGGTTTTTCTTTTTTTGATACTGCACCAGCACGTTTCTCTTTAGACATAAGATTTCTCCTTTATAAAAAAAAATTACTTAATATAGACATTTTCATTTATATAATCACTGGACAATTTTTTTAAAAAAATCCCTTTAAACAAAACTTCTGTAGTACCGTATTTTGTAAGAGTATACTGAGGTTGAAATTTTTGTTCATATATTTTTTCATATTGACGCAGTAAAACATTGCGAATAGTTGATTTTGTTTTTTTATAGTGAGCAGCTAAATCACTCACAGAATATTCAGTATCATCATTTTTTATAAAATGATCAGTAACCATTGACACAAACCAATCAGGAGCAGGCCTTCCAAAAAATTTTTCAGATTTTACTTTACTGTTACTTTTAATCATTTTTATTTTCCGAATACAATTTGTTATCATCCCAAAGAACCGTTTGATTTATTGATATTCCAAGTGCGATCATACGGCGTTGATCATGAGTAATATAGTCATGACAAGGAACACATAGGGTTCTCATACCTTCTAAGCCGCAGCCACCACCACCTAAAATTACAGGAATAACATGATCAGCATCCCATAGCGAAGCACCTTTTTCTTTATTTAAAAAGAGTTTG
>NZ_JBIPMD010000281.1:0-3856 GCF_044369315.1 Silvanigrella sp. | reverse complement strand
CCCAAAAAAAAAAATCGGGTGTATTATTTTGTGTTTCTTCGCTCGCAAAAAGAAAAATATTTTTTCTAAGTTCAAGTTGATTTGTAAACCATTTTGGGTACCAAACAGCTTTGAAATCGGAAAAATCATCCCACGTTTCAGAATTTGTTTTATTTGAAATACGAATTAAAAATAATTCCGGATTTTTAATATGAAGAGCCCCACAAGTTATAGAATATGCAGATTTATAATATTCTATGAGTTGTTTGTTTCTTTTGCTGTTTTGAGTCGCTTGGGTTAAAAGAATTCCTAAAGAAAATACATCTGATAAAGTAAAATCGGATTCTTGATCTAAAAAATGTAAATAATTACCCGAAATTCTATCAAGAGATCTTCTTTGTGCTGCAGTAAAAATAGAAGACATGGAAACCTCAAAAAGTTACTAAAAATAAAAAAATATTTTTTATTTAAAAAGTAACTTCTCTGAGAAGTTCAGGATTGTCAAGAACGCGTCCCGAGCCAAGTACAACAGCAGTTAAAGGATTTTCAGCAACAACAATAGGAAGTCCTGTTTCTTCACGTAATAAAACATCTAAATTTCGAATGAGAGCTCCACCACCAACTAAAACAATTCCTTTATCAACAATATCTGCCGCTAATTCAGGAGGTGTTTTTTCAAGGGCAAGGCGTACCGCTTCGACAATTGCATTTACGGGTTCCTGCATTGCTTCACGAATTTCTTCGCTTGTTACTTCAATCGTTTTTGGAATTCCAGCAACAAGGTCACGGCCTTTTACTTGCATGGTGCGAATTTCTTCTTCAGGATAAGCAGATCCAATAGCAATTTTAATTTGTTCTGCCGTTCTTTCCCCAATTAAAACGTTAAAACGTCGTTTTAAATAATTTACAATGGATTCATCCATTTTATCACCACCAACCCGAACGCTTTTTGAATAAACAATACCTAATAAAGATATTACAGCGACTTCTGTTGTTCCACCACCAATATCTACTATCATATTTCCGCTTGCTTCATGAATGGGCAAGTCTGCTCCAATTGAAGCAGCCATAGGTTCTTCAATTAAATAAACAGAAGAGCAACCTGCAGATTCAGCGGATTCACGAACAGCTCTTTTTTCTACTTCTGTAATTCCATATGGAATACAAATAACAGCTCTGGGTCTGACAAGGGAACGGTGATTATGAGCAACTCCAATAAAGTAACTTAACATTTTTTCTGTTAATTCAAAGTCGGCAATGACACCGTCTTTCATAGGACGAACCGCTTCAATTGTGCCAGGAGTTCTTCCAAGCATTTCTTTTGCAGCTCTACCAACTGCTTTTACAGTACGAAGTCCACGGGAGTCACGTTGAACAGCAACTACCGACGGTTCGTTTGCCACAATCCCTCTGTTTTTAACATAAACTAAAGTGTTGGCAGTTCCTAAATCAATAGCTAAATCGTGGGAAAGTAGCCTAAAAAACCAATCAAACATGGATCCTCCCTAGGGAAATTGGAGAGAATGAACTTAAGTGCATTCAAAGTTTAATTCATGCTATATCAAAAAAGGTATCACTTTGAGAACGGTTATTCTATCAAAACAAACCAATTTTTACTCTATTGAAAAGAATATTGAACAGGACTGTTTGTTCCTACCACCTGGATAGCAACAATTTCTGTAACCATATTTTGAGCAAATCGAGGGGGTACTGTCATCGGAAATACTTGTGACACAACCTCTTCAATCATTTTATCCACAGCGGAAAAATCCTTTTGTGGAACCCTTTTGTGAGAAAGGTTTTCGAACTTTTGAAGGGATCCGTCCCCCTTAATATAAAGTTTATAGTACACGATATCTCCTGGACGTAGTGGGGAACTTGGTGGAACCCATCTTTCACGAGAATTCCAAATACCTGAAAATTTTTCTTTGAACTCTTGACTAAATTGATAAAGCCCTAAATCCTTTACAGAATAACGTTCCCTAATTTTAGGACCATTTCTAGGGGTGAGATCATCTCCTACAACAGGAATGTCACCGCTATCGCCTTCAATTTTTTGTTGTTTTTGAGTACTTTTACGGAGCTCATCAATATAAGCAGAGCTTGAATTTGGTAAAAAGGAATCTAACCCATTTGTAGGGTTTTTTTGAATATTTTTGGGTAGAGAGACAGGTTCATCCTTATTGTTTTTTGTAGGTATTCTCTTCGATATAAAAGGATTTTTTTTGGCTTCGCGGTCTGGTGAAAGTAAGCTTTCGGGAACTAAAGTTTTACTTTTAGAGTTTGGATTATTATCAGTAAGAACACCTCCAGAATGATTTTTAGGAATATTTTTTAACCCTAATTTTTTATTGGAATGTTCATGATTCGGAGATGAATTTGATATTTGCCCATCTGTAAAACGAATATGGATAGGTGGTTTACTTGGTGCAGTTGAACTTGTTATCTCTTTAAATTGATTTTCATTTGGCTTAAAATAATATAAAAAGTAGCCAAATAGAACATGAATTAAAACAGAAATGAATACAATATACTGCAAGTTATCCTTTTTTTCAGGATAAAGCCATATGGAGTAATGAATTTCTGTTTCGCGAAAAGCCAAAAGGATAACCTCATATCTTATTGAGTCGATTAGTAATTTTATTCTTAATCAACTATAGGGATGTAGCATCAAGTACTCCCATTGTCACCGCTATAAAATAGGTGTAACACAAAATGAATCCATATATGGAGGAATTATTGCCATGGATCTTGCTTTTTTTCCACATTTTAGTCTTTTTTCAAGCCTTTCTGAGAAAGAAATTAAAACCCTTTCAAAATATTTTGAACACTTAACCTTTAAAAAGGGTGCCACCATTTATACACCCGGACAAGTAAGAGACAAGCTTCGTCTCATTTTAAAAGGTCGTATCGAAGTATCGGCTCAAACCTATGATTTTGAAGAACCAACAACAATTTATGGTCCTGGTCAGTTTCTTGGGGAAGCCGCACTGCTTCAAGAAGGTACCCTTCATAAAGCAAAATCCATTGCGGTAACCAATGTTGAAATGGTAATTCTTTCACGAGCAAATTTTCTAAAATTAATGAAAGAACATCAAGATATTTCTTGTAAAATTCAAATGAATATTGGGACATTTGTCTTTAATAAACTTTCACGTGGTGCAAGTCATGGAAACGTTCATTTTTCTGGCTATGGTTCCGGTAAAAAACGCCATGAACACGATCTTTTAGGTGATAGAGAAATTTCAGATGAAGCTTATTATGGTGTTCAAACCTTAAGAGCAATTGAAAACTTTAAT
This sequence comes from Silvanigrella sp., assembly GCF_044369315.1. Lineage (NCBI taxonomy): Bacteria > Pseudomonadati > Bdellovibrionota > Oligoflexia > Silvanigrellales > Silvanigrellaceae > Silvanigrella > Silvanigrella sp. The sequence goes on along the minus strand of NZ_JBIPMD010000281.1, from coordinate 578 downwards.
ATTACGGCTGTGGTTTTAAGAGATTTTCCTGTATTTATTAAAGGATTAGCTCAAGTAAAAAAAGCCGCAGCGCTTGCCAATTGCGAAATTGGAGTCCTTGAAAAAGAAATTTCCGAACATATTGTTATGGCCTGCGACGAAATTATTGCAGGTCATTGGCATGATCAATTTTTGGTTGACATGATCCAGGGGGGAGCGGGAACCTCAACAAATATGAATGCGAATGAAGTGATTGCAAATAGAGCGTTAGAGCTTTTGGGAAAACAAAAAGGGGAATATCATTTTATTCACCCAAATAATCATGTTAACTTAGGCCAATCTACCAACGACGCTTATCCAACTGCAATTCGTTTAGCAGCTCTTCAATCCATTCCTGCTTTAGTAGAAGCTTTAGAAGAGCTTTGTGAGACCTTGTCTGAAAAAGGCAGGGAATTTTCTGATGTGATAAAAATGGGTCGGACACAATTACAAGATGCCGTGCCAATGACTTTAGGCCAAGAATTTGAAGCCTTTTCTGTCATGTTAAGTGAAGATATTGCCCGTATTCGAGAAGGTTCAAAACTCTTTTTAGAATTAAG
>NZ_JBIPMD010000359.1:0-3857 GCF_044369315.1 Silvanigrella sp. | reverse complement strand
CACGCCATTTAACCCCGTTTTTTTTTAATAGTTATCCTTATTTTATATAGGATTTAATTTTAAAAAACTTAGTTATGAGAAAAACACTAAAATACTTCGCACAACGGGCAGAGTACGAACTTTTAACTTGATTTTGAGATAAAATTGCACACTTTGGATTCAATTATTTTTAAAAATACCTTTAAATTCTCACTCTGTTAAAAAAATGCGAACATTTTTTTCTTAAAAGTTAAAACAAGTGTAACCAAATTTTTTGCAAGTTAAATTCCCTTTTTTAAAGGGAAAAAAGTTATTTTCTGGCTTCAAATGGCGTCAAAACGAAGCTATCGGCTTAGAGGGCCTTAACGTTGTGTCTGTTCGCAAAAAGACCCCAGATGAGATAGAAGGGAAGAACTACTTTTTCCTAAAATAAGCTTGTTGAAAATCCACTCTAAGCTAATATCTTTGCAACAGAATCTTATTTATTCCATTCAAATAATACGCCTTGATTCCAAGTTGATTGAACAAAGGATAGACAGTTTCCTATCCATAAATATCCAGAATGATCTTTACCAGTACATAAAATATTTTTTGGATCAGAATAATAATATGGGTGCTGAGTTTTAAATAAAGTATCAATCGTTGTTGCTTTATGTTCTTGCCATGGTGAATAAATTTCAAATTTCAATTTGTTATCATTCATTAATTTTTTTCTAAGTAAGAATTGTTCATTTGCCTCTACTTGTTCATAATTACATTTTTTTAATTCGAAATATACATAATTTCCTTGAAGTTTACTTTGTTCAATATTTAAATAGCTATTTCCATTATATTTTGCAAGACAATAAGGTGAATTATCGTTGTTACTACTATAATCATATCCCATTATCCGCATAGATTCTGGCTCATATCTAAATAACCAATTTAAATTATTTGATAAATTAATCCAATTTTTACTTGTAGGTGCGATATAAGTATCATCATGTTTAATTTGTTTGTAACTCAAATTTAAATTTTCTTTAAAAGATAAACCAGATAATGTGGGAATAAATTTTAATTTTAGCAAATAAGAATTTTCAGTAGTCCCATCGCATTTTGATAAGAATAAATCTCCCCAGTTAGTACCTTTATTTTTCATTCTCAAACAAATATTTGCATTTTTAAGTTTTAAATTACTGGTTATAAATACATCAGAAACATTTGCTCTATTTGTGATAAAGCTTAAATCCCAAAGTTGAAATTTATCCTGACTTTTGTTACAGGGTTTAAAACCAACATGTTGCCAACTTCCATCATCTAAGCTTGATGCTGTTAAACATAATGGCATTGAGAACCATGTTCCTCCTAGTTTAGTATAAATATTTCCATTTTTTGTAAGAGTGAAGTGAATTGAGTCTGAAGATTTTGAGACAGGGAACTTAGCAACATATTTTTCTAGGGTTTCGTTATCAGCTAATTTATAACCATTATAACCAATATTTTCAATACCAATTTTCCATTCAGTATTTGATTTATTCAATTCACTACTCTTTGACTTTTTTTGTAATATAAATTGATTCTCTAAAACAATTGAATGTGTATAAAATTGAATTGGATTAAAATTACTTTTACTAGTTTCTGAAATATTAAAAATTTGAGCATTAAAACTTTGACCATCACATTTATCTTCTAAAACAAATTGATCATTTTTAACCTCTAAACACGAGGAATTTTTTGAAATTATTGCACTAAATTTGCTTGAATAATTTTCAATTTTAGTAATATCCCATTTTTGCTCATTAGATTTTAATTCATTACATTCACTAAATGAAACGGTATTTAATTTATATTTAGTAAGACAATAGTTAATATTATCTTCAAAGTTAGTATAAATTATTTTATAAAAACCGTCTTTTGTAATTGCAAATTCAAATTCTGTAGAATTATTTTCACCAAATTTTAAAGATAATGATTTATTAACTGGTTTATTTGAAAATAATATTGATTTATTTTCATTTGTTTTAAATTGAAATAAACTACCTTTAATTCTGAATGGTTGTTCCATATATAGATTTTCAGAGCACTCATTGTCATCTTTATTAGTTTGAAACATATTTTCTTCAGAATAAATAATATGCTGAAGTTCTCTTTTTAGTCTTCGTTCATTGGATTTAAATTTACAGGTCGCAAAAAAATTCCTAATACTATTTAATGATAATCTTCTTCTTAAAGTATTAGTTGAATTTGGTATAATTGTTCTTTCTGGAGAACCCCTTTGACTGGAAGAATTTGATGATGCTGTTCTCCTAGAGTAGTCTTCTTCAAAATTTAAACCTAGAAAATGTAAAAGATTTGCATCTGTAACATAATTTTCTCTATCATTTAATCCAACAAATGACATGTTCTCTATAGCTGATGGTATTGAATTGGGAATTAAATTTGCTTCAGCATTTAAATGGGTCAATAAACTAAAATTACCATCATCGTTAAACTGTCCTGCAAAGGTTCTTCTAATATATTCTCTTGGAACAGGTAAATTATCATATGGTTCTCGTGTTCTTCCCATATCATAAAAAACGGATTCTGGATAAAATGTAGTTCTCAACCAAATATTATTTGAAACTTGAGGTAACAAACCAGAAATAGCATATTCTAATATTGTTGTAAAATCTCTACGATAATGATTTTGCGGTAAATTTGCATTTGCCAATACATTTGCTCTTATGTCATTTAATATACTTAATGAGTCATGATGATGCGTAACATTTATTTCTCTTATTATTTGTGGATGACTATAAATTGCAGGAAGCGTAAGACGACTTAGTGTTGGTACAATACCAGTTCTCAATTCATTTGTGATTCCTACGCTCTCGTTCAATGCTCGAATGACAACCTCATTTAATGAAGTCCACATTCTTTGATTTGGTCTGGCATCTTGAACTAAATTTTGATCTAAATTCCTTGGCAAGATTTCTTGAATAATCCACACATTTCCTAATTGTGGATATCTATTTCTAATTGTTTGAAGACCATCAATGCGAATTTGATTAGAAACATAATTAAGGCTTTCAAGAAGAGAAGTACTTGTTAAAAGACTTCTTGGTAATTCTCTCTGTGTGATATAATTAATTAAAAGTCTTGAATAAAAATTGGGAATATTATGATCGAAATGTTCAAATGAGCCATTATTTTGTGCTCGTTCAATTTCTGATAAAGATTGTGAATCACCACCATTTAAAAAATTAACAAAATGACGATTATAATCTTCAAGTGATATTTGATAGGCTCGATACAAATAAGAATTTGGATTTTCTTGAAATTGATTATTATCTGTGTGTGCCAAACTTGGAAATGAAAAAACTGCACTGCTTGAAATAATTGCAAATAAAAATTGAAATTGAAATTGCATCTTTTACTGGTATCCTTACTTATATTATACGCTGTCCTAAATGTTCTGGTTCTGTTGCAAATAATTAGGAGCCACGAAAGATTGGGTTGCTACTTTTCAAGAATGTCCCCTTTAGGCGCAATTATCCAGCGAGGGAGCTAAATTGCTCCCAAATAGGCAAATGGTTTTTAAATTTGAATTGCCCTTTTCTGAGCATATGATGGAGTTCAATACCTGCTAAAGTAGCTCTCGCCGATTTCAAGGAGAAGAAACCAAGCATAGGCTTTACTTTCTTTTTTATAAATCGGTGGTCTTGCTCTACAAGGTTATTTAGATATTTATTTTGTCTTATTAAGATCTTATCTTCAGATTTAAGATCTTTATGGTTCTGTTGCAAATAATTAGGAGCTACGAAAGATTGGGTTGTTACTTTTCAAGAATGTCCCCTCTAGGCGCAATTATCCAGCGAGGGAGCTAAATTGCTCCCAAATAGGCAAATGACTTTTAAATT
>NZ_JBIPMD010000080.1:0-12649 GCF_044369315.1 Silvanigrella sp. | reverse complement strand
TTATCTTGATACTATCAACAAAATCAAAAACCACTCTCTATAAAAAATTTAATTCCATTCATTGTGTTTGTAAAATGCACTTATTGGGAGGACACATGCATATTCAGCATTTTATTTGGGAAATTTATACGAATGGAGTTTTTGACAAAAAGAAACTTATTGATAATATTAATTTATTTCTTTTGAATAAAGATGAAAAACCTAAAGGAAATGAAATATGCTCTTATAATGTTTTGAGAAATTATATAGAGAATAATGAATTAAATTGGAAATACAATGGAACAATTGCAGAAATAAATAATGCACATGAATCATTTAACAAAATGATTGATATTTTTAATAAAGTGAAAAATAAAAGTCAAAATATATCTTTGTGCTTTATGATGTCTATTTTGTTTCATGAAATTTTATTTGGCATTAAAATGAAAGAAGAATCTGGTCATAAAATTTCAATTATATTTGAAATAAAGAATTCAAATACTACAATTATATTTTTTGACCCTAACGAGGGTCTGTATGAATTTAACTCCTTTAATATAAATGAATTAATTAGAAATTTTAAAAGTTTTTATATAAGTATTATGAAATTTATATATTGTATAAAAAGTATTTCTTGTGAAGTTCTCACTTTGGGGTTTCGAGCGAGAGAATTAGGAAAAATAAAATTAATAAGACCCAAAAAATATAATTCTTTAGAACAAAGATTAGATGATTTAACTCGGAAAACAAATGAGCTATTTGGAGCAATGAAATAAGTTATATTTTTTTAATTGTTTTAGTAATAAATTTTAAACTTTGTTTTAAATTTGGAGCATTCTTTATAAACTTTTTCGGATCTAAAATATAATCAATTGGAAGCGTAACCGCAAATTTATTTTCAATATAATGATTTATTTTCTTAATTATTTCTTTGTTATTTGTAATCTCAATTGCTTTTTTTCCATTATAATTTGTAATATCTGTATCAATTATAAAGTTACTTCTTTCTAATAAAATCTCAATTATTTTTATATCTCCTATTTCAACGGCGATATGGAGTGGGGTATTGTTCTTGTTGTCTGTTAAATTTGGATTTATTTTACTATATTTGAGTAGTCTTTTTATCGTTAAATGACCATGATTTATATTTCCTAATTTTTTACCAAAATCAAATTTTTGAACCATTTTTTTTGCAAAAAATAAGTTCATTTTTTGCGTTTTATTATTTGCATTTATATTGCTATTTTTTGAACTTAATTCGTTATCATTAGAAACATGAATCGATCTAGAAAGTATCGAATACAAAGCAGCATGTAAAGGGGTGCAACCATTTGCGTCTGGAATATTTGGTTCAAAATTTTCGCATTTTTTATTATCTTTAACTAATTCAAGAAAGGATTTAATGAAATCAGAATGCAATTTTTTTGACGCAAGAGTTAGTGGAGTACAACCATTTTTATCTGTAGAATTAACATTACATCCATTTTTTATAAGATTTTCAAGATTAATTTCAAGTTTATTATTGCTGTTATTAAGATCTAGAATGGTTGTCCCTTTATAAGCCATTTCGATTAGTTTTTTATCATATAACTTCGTAATAAATGTTTGAACAATCGGTTTTTTTATATTTTCAGAGGTAAACTCAGGCTTTTTTTCTTCCATTAAAGTAATTGAATATTTCGATAAAATATGACAAAATGTTTTTAATATATTATCAAAAGGAATGTTTTTTAGCTCTACTTTTGTATTTAATACAGATTGGTTTGTCTGCATCTCTTTGATTTCTATATCTCCATCTATAATAGAAGGAACTATTTTGCTAAAAATTTTTGAATTTATATTATGTTGTATTTTACAAACTTTAGCATCCTCTTGATAATTAATTTGTATTTTATTTGATTTATTATTTATATCGTATCTTTTTTTAACTAGGATTTTTTTATAAGTTAATGAGTTTAAGTTTTGCATTAATATGAATTCAGAATTTGAGAATTTTTTAAACAAAGAATAATATCTTAAATTTGACATATGTGTGAATAATTCTTCATTTATTATTTTGTAAAGAAAGTTCTGGTGGTAAAATATAAAAAAAGATAAATTTCTATTTTCTTTAAATTGATAACCAAGATTTATTTTTGGATTCAATTCTATAAAATTACCAAATTTTTTAATTGCATTACTCATGCCTTTTAAGTTTTTATAATCTAAAAATGATTTTTCAATAGCGTTTAATATTTTATTAATTTTTTCAATTCTATTTATTTCTCTAGTATAGAGCTCAAATGTTTTATTATATAAACTTATAATTAACTCTTGGAAATCTAGAGTAATTATTTCTTTTTTTTCATTTAAAAAAATTAAGTTTTTACGATTTATTGATTTTATTATATATTCTGTATTTAATATGATAAAAATTAAAATGGACATGACTAAGCTATGAGAATATTTTGATTTTTCTTTTTCAATTTCAATAAAATTTCTAATATTATTTATGTCACTATTTATTTCATTTAATAATTCTTGTCTGCCTTCATCGGTCTCAAATAATATTTTTAAATCGTTATAGGCATCCTGTTTTTTTATGTTTTGAAAAGTTTTATTATTTATATTATTGTCCATCTTTTTTTCTAGACTATTAAAGTACATACTGAAAGAGAGAATTAAATTTTCTTTAGATATTTTGTTTTTTCCAATTAATTTACAAATTTTGCTATTTTCTTCATTTAATTCAATTTCTGAATGCTCAATAAAAACTTTATCACTAAATATACCTGTATCTACGTTTATTTTTTTATCAGACAGATAATAAAATATTTGAGGTATGTCTTCTTTTAATATTTTGCTCGGAAATTTTGAAACGGACATAATAGATTCCTAAATAAAATAATTTATATAAATCAATTTTATTAATAGAAAATATTCTAATTTAAAAATAGTAATTGTCAAAATTTTTTTAGAATAAATAATTATATAAAATATAACTATTTTAAGAATCTAATTTTTAAAATAATTCAAGATAATTTATAACTTATTTTGAAATTATTTTTAATAATGCGAAAAAAATAGAAATGAAAGTCATTTCATATATTAAATAAATAATCTAATTTAGACTTAGTTTTAAATTAGATTATAAGTGACAGTGATATTTAATGGAAGTCAATAACGTGGGTTGTTCCTTTTAAGAAATACCCGATTATTTGTTATTTTAAAGCAAATTTTACTATAATTGTTTCATGAACATTTCTAACTAGCTGGTATTTTTTTGATTTTTACTAATGTATATAAAAGTTAAAACTTTAATTTTCAAATTTCAATACTTGCTGTATAATTGTTTTTTAACTATTTTTTGGGAGAGGAAATTTAATGGAATTAAAACGTGGCATATCGACTTCGGGCATCCTCTTTGCCTCTGTAAGCGCGACAATTGGTTCTGGTTGGCTTTTTGGTTCTTTGTATGCCTCTAAAATGGCGGGTCCCGCTGCGATTTTAGCTTGGTTGATTGGTGCAGCCGCCATTATTATTATTGCTCTTTGTTTTTCAGAGTTATCAACGATGTTTCCCGTATCTGGGGGAATGAGTATTTTTCCACTATTTACCCACGGAACTTCTGTTTCTTTTATGTTAGGTTGGATCTCCTGGCTCGCCTTTATTGTTATCGTGCCCATTGAAGTTCTTGCTGTAATTCAATATGCCGCTACATTTATGCCCCATCTCATGGACAAAGAGAAATTAACAACTTCAGGACATGTTATGGCTGTTTTTTTAACGGCCATTCTTTTGTTAATAAATATAACAAGCGCAAAATTTATGTCTAAAACAAGTTTCTACATTACCATTTGGAAACTTCTTATTCCATGTCTCCTTATTATTTTATTTTTTTATAAATCAACTCATATCGGAAATTTAACAGCTCATGGTTTTGCTCCAAATGGGATGCACGGTATTTTTGCTTCCCTATCTGTAGGTGGAATTATTTTAGCATATAATGGTTTTCAACCAGGAGTTGCCTTGGCTGGTGAAACGAAAAACCCTCAAAAAAGCATTCCAATAGCGATCATTGGTTCCATGTTAATTTGTATGGTTATCTATTGTTTACTTCAAGTTGCGTTTATTCTTGCTCTTCCACCTGAGGTCTTAGCTCAAGGGTGGGATAAACTTACCTTTCCAGGGGAAGCAGGTCCTTTTGCTGGCCTTGCAACTGTGATTGGTCTGGCTTGGTTTGGCATTATATTATATTCCGATGCTTTAATTTCTCCCTTTGGTAGTGGAATTGTATTTATGGCTTCTTCTGCAAGAGCTTCTTACAGCATGAGCCGCAGTGGGCATATGCCTAAATTTTTTCAAAAACTTTCAAAAAACCATGTTCCTGTTTTAGGGTTAATGGTGAGTTTTGTTGTTTCTTTATTGATCTTTTTGTTTTTAGATAATTGGCAAGAAATGGCCGCTTTTTATGCAGCTGCTATCTGCTTATGTAATGCTGTTATTCCCGTAACTTTATATGTTATGCGCTCCGATTTTCCTGATTTACCAAGACCATTTAAGGTATTCAATTATAAGCTAGTTTCTATGTCTGCATTTTATATTAGCAGTATGCTTCTTTTTTGGAGTGGCTGGAACATCATGTGGAAATTAAGTATTATTATAGGAATTGGATTTTTTGCTTTATTCATATTAAAGAAATTTAATAATACAGGCCTTTCTCTTGATGCAAAAGGATTTACTTGGTTATTATTTTATATGATCTCATTAGGACTTGTCTCATATAATGGCTCCTATGATGGAGGCAATGGTCTTATTCAAAATGGCTATGATTTTTTAATTATTGGTATTATTTGTTCTATTTCTGTCGTTTTAGCGTCGAAATTTAAATTAAATCGTGAAACTTCTAAAGCTCTTATATCAAAGACGTTAAACGATTTAAAAAATGAGCGTAAACAGCACCAGGACCAGCAGGTTGCTTAATTTTCTATGTGGAATATTTTTCACTGTGAGCCAAAAAATGTTATTATAAAAATTAGAATCTTAAATAAAATAATAAGATAAAGTGTAAACCTTTTATTAAGAGTTTAAGATGCCTAATTTTTTATTTTTTATTTTTTTATTTTTAACTGGATGCAGCTATTTTCAAAAAGGAACTTTGTCTGTATTTGTTGAAAACAATGGAAATCCTGTTGAAAAAAGTTTGATATCTATTTATTCTATAAATGACTCAGACAAGAAAGAGAAGCTGCTTTCGCAGCAATATTCAAATAAAAATGGATCCCAAAAATGGAATATAGATTATTCAAATTTAAAAAATATGAAAATAGTAATTCAAAATAATAATATAGATAAACTTTATTTGCCCGAAATCGTATTTATAGAGACTCCTAAATTATGGCAAGATCAAGATCTTTCTCTTCATATAAAAGTAAAAGAGTTAAATTTGGGTTTCATAAAAAAAACAGAAAAGCAAAAAAATTTATTGGAATCTAAAAAAGAACCTGAAATTTTTATGGATTATCCAGAGGATCCCATTAGCCAAAATTTATCAATATCTCAAATTGAAACTCCTTTGTTACCTGAAAAAAATAATGAAGCGAGTTTAAATCAGTTTTCCTTAACAAATAAGAATCCAATTGAAAAAACAAATATTTTAGAAAATATCATAAGTAAAAATAATTCAACAGCTCAATTGAATACCATAACCGAAAAAAAAACAATTCTTTTTGATGATTCTGTTACATTAGAAGTCTATTTTGGAGGAAAACCACAAGACAATGTTCATGTGTTTTTAGGAAGAAATGCTTCACAAGATCTTTCTTATATTGGCACTACGGATGATAAAGGGATTATTACTTTTTCAGTTTCAAATCAAAGAAGACCAGATATTTTTATCTTAAAAAAAGCAAACTTTCTTAGCGTACTAAAGCCATTTACATCGGGTAGTGGAAAACAAAATTTAAGAATAGATTTACAAGAAGGAAAAAGTACCGATTTTATTCTTCAACATTACGCCTATGGTATTGGGCGAGGGATAGATAAAACAGAATTAAAAGCAAATTCTTTAAGGGTCGATGTGTCTGGCATGACAGGATTTGTTACTACAAATAAATCAATTGAAGATAAGGTTATTTTGTCATTAAATCAAAAAAATGCAATTCCAGAATCGATTGATTCTAAAATGTTAAAAAAATGTTTAGAACTTCATAGTTTTTTAAATCAAATTCCAACGCTTTATGTTTCGTCTCTTTTACCTTATAAACCCTCTGTTGGATTGATTGAGCCACCTATCATAGGTGACATTCAAACAAATCAATTGTGGAGAAGAGTACGTCGTGAATTTTTTTCTAGGTTTATGAATGAGTCTTATATGCGTGGTCTAATTTCAGAAGATATTGTAAAAATGTCCAATTCTATAGGCCTTTCTTCAATAGAAATGGCTCGTAATGGTTGGAAAAATTCATCATTTGCTGCGGACTTAGATTTATTAATTCAAATTCATTTTGATGAAAATGAAGGTGGTAAAGATTTTACTTTATTTGGAAAAGTTTATGATAAATTTGGTAAATTAATAATGGATCGATCTATTTTATTTAATTCAGATGATGCCGAAAAAGTTGCCGCTAAAATGTATTCCAGCCTCATTTCTAGTCTTCCAATTGAAGGAGGTGTAATTAAAAAAAATAAGAATGAAGTTTCAATTAATTTAGGAAAAAATTATGGGGTAAATGAAGGAGATCTTTTTGTTGCTTTTATTCAAAAATATCCTTTTTCTCCTCCAGAAAAACCAATTGGTATCTTAAAAGTAAAATCGATTACGGATAAAGAAAGTTTATTAGATATTCAAATAGGTCAAGATAAAATTGAGAAGTCTGAAGTTATTAGAGTGGTCAGATATCCTGAAAAATTAATTCAACAAGAATTACAAAATCAAATTGCAAGTTATTTATAAAATTTAAATTTTATAAAAATACAAAGAGGTTTAAATTGAAGTTATTTGTTTTTTTTAGTGCGGTTCTTTTTACTGGTTGTTATTCTTTTGAGCAAGGCTATGGTCAAGTCAGTTTATTTTTAAAACAAAAGTCTATTGAGACCGTAATTCAAGAAAATAAAGAAACAAAAGATAGAATTGAAAAATTAAAATTAGTTAAACCCGTGCTAGAATTCGCTAAATCTGAAATTGGGTTAACTCCAGGTAAAAGTTATCAAAAATATATCTCATTAGATTCTCCTTATGTTTCTTGGATAGTTCAGGCCTCAGATAAACGTTCTTTAAAATTAAAAACTTGGTGGTTTCCTATTGTAGGAAAACAGCCTTATTTAGGATTTTTTGATAAAGAAAAGGCTTTAAAACAAAGAGAATTACTTATTAGTGAAGGTTATGATACCGTAACAGGAGGTGTATCTGCTTTTTCTTTGTTAGGTTATTTTCCTGATCCATTATACTCTTCTATGTTGGATCAATATTCTATAACAGAATTTATTGAGACATTAATTCATGAATCTATCCATAGAACACTTTATATTCCGAATTATTATTCTTTTAATGAAAACTTAGCCGATTTTATTGCAAAAAGAGCGACAACACATTTTTTAAAGTTACATCCTGAATTAAATCAAGACTCAAATAAATATATTGAAGAATATAAAAAACACAGAGATGCTCAAAAAAAGTTTCAAGAATATTTATTAAGAGTAAGAGAAGGGTTAACAAAATTTTATAATGAAGCTCAAAATAAGGATGAGTTTAAAAATGAATCCATTTTTCTCTCTGAAAGAGAGATTAAATTCAATCAAATATCAAAGGAATATAAAGTGTTTATGAATGGTTTAGATATTGGAACATCATACGAATATTCTTTTCAAAAAGGCAAAATTAATAATGCTGTTATTTTAGGATACTCTATATATGAAGCCAAACAAGAACCTCTTGAAAAGGCGCTTCAAAATGCAGGCGGTGACCTCAAACAGATGTTGAAAAATCTTGAGGTTTGTCTTTCGGGGTCGCCACAAGATGAGTCTGAGTTGTGGCAAAAGGTGGAAGGCTGTTTGATTTCCAAAGAACAAACAAAGTAAACAAAGGTGCTGCTGTTATTAAAATAAATCCTATTAATAAATATGATGTTTGATCTGAAAATATATCATTCATGAAAAAGCCAAAGCTTGGTCCTAAGATCATTCCTAAAGAATAGATAAAATTCAGAAATCCATAGGCTATATGGTATAAACCTTTCAGTTCTGTTTTGTCTATTTCATCTGCGAAAGCAGAAAGAACGGGGCTTATAGAAAAGGCACAAGCCATTCCTAATATACCCATTAAAATAAAGTAAGTACTTAAGTTTTGTGTGTATGACATAGTAACAAAAATAATACCGCTAAAGAAAACTCCAAAAGGAATAATTTGAATTTTACCAAATTTATCCGCTAATTTGGCTGCAATGGGCGAAAATATTGCCAAAGCAAGAACCTGTGTACCAAATAAAAGACCAATTGTTTCACTATTTGCATTAAAATTACGTGATGCAATTAGCGATAAACTGGGTTCTAAATAAGAAAGCATAAAGGATTCTAATAATACAATAATCGATAATCCAATTAATGTTCTATTTTTCATTGATATTTTAACGAAATCAAAGTTTTTATACTTCCCTTTTTCTAAGAAAAGCTCATTATTTTTTTTCATACTTAATATTAAAGATGAACTAAATAAACTAAAGAGTGCGACACCCCAAAATGGGAAATTCAAACCTCCAAGTTCATATAAAAATCCTGCTACAGGAGCTCCAATTAAGTGGCCTACGGATACCCCAACCATAGCAGTTGCTAATGCTGTTGAGCGGTGTTGAGGATGAACGCTTTGAGCGACTAAACTCAGACCACATGTCCAAGTTATTGCAGCGGAAGCACCTTGTAAAAAACGTGCAAATAACAAAACTTCAAAACTATTTGCAATTGGAAATAGAAGAGATGAAAATATTAATAATAAACCACCTAAAACAAGAGCATGTTTATTTCCAATTTTTTTCGATATTAAGTTAACAAAAGGGACAAAAACTAAAAGACCAATAGCATATGTAGCCACAAAGAAGCTGATTAAACTGTTACTTAAATTTAAAATTTTATCTGAATAGATAGGGAGTAAAGGAACAATAACCCCATAGCTCATAGCGTCTACAAACATAGAAAAAGCTACAGCAAAAACAGTTACAAATTTTAGATTTTTGAATTTTTCCATTGCCGATAACATGACACTGCACCTATTATGTCTTTTTAATTCAATATTTATATGAAATACATATAGTTGAATTAATTAAAATTTAAATTTTAAATTTAAAATATGAATAAGCTTGCCCCAGGAATATCAGGACAAGTCAAATAGGGCTAGGACGGTCCAGGGCTTGTTGGGAGTAAGCTTGTGCCATTAAAGATAAATTTCATTTGTACCTCGCACAAATTTAAGGCTTTTTCCATTATATCATAAAAAGCAAATAAATACAACACCCCCCATGTTACATGAGCTTTTATATAAAATTTCAATTAGTTAAGTTGAGAGTTACAGAAAAGATAAAAAATTTCACCCTTTAGAGTCGTAGGTGATTTTAGGTTCCCTACTTGTAATATTCTACACTTTTGGTAAGTATTTAAGTGTAAATAAGCACCTAAAGAGTTTTCGAATAAAATGACCTTTTTTGAGGTCTCATAATTATTGTGCCTATTTCATTATTATTTTGTCTATATTTAGAGGAGTTTAAGATGAAAGTATTTTCTCAAATTGAATCCATGGGCCATGAACAAATTGTGTTTTGCAATGATCCTGCTTCAGGATTGAAAGCGATTATCGCGATTCATGACACGACATTAGGACCAGCATTAGGAGGAACTCGACTTTTACCCTATGAAAATGAAGAAGATGCATTACTCGATGTTTTAAGGCTAAGTAGAGGAATGACTTATAAAGCTGCTTGTGCTGGATTATCTTTGGGAGGGGGGAAAGCTGTTATTATTGCTGATCCAAAACAAAAAACAGAACAAATGTTTCGCTCTTTTGGACGTTTTGTTCAATCTTTAGGCGGAAGATATATTACAGCTGAAGATATGAATACAAACGTAACAAATATGGATCATATCCGTTTAGAAACCAAATTTGTAACAGGTGTATCTGCTGGTTTAGGTGGAAGTGGTGATCCTAGTATTATGACTGCAAAGGGTACATTTTATGGAATGCAAGCAGCTGTTCGCCATAGGTTAGGGCGTTCCGATTTTCATGGATTGAAAGTTTCTATTCAGGGAGTGGGCGCTGTTGGAAAACATCTTTGTCAAATGCTTCATGATAAGGGAGCAAAATTATATATTTCTGACATTGATGACAAAAAATTAAAAGAAATGCATTCGCTTTATAATGCAACGATTGTCTCAGAAAAAGAATTGTATGCACTCGATTTAGATGTCTATGCTCCTTGTGCACGAGGTGCTACTTTAAATACAAATAATATACAATTGTTTAAAACAAAAGTCATTGCAGGATGTGCAAATAATCAATTAGAAGATGAAGAAAAGCATGCAAAAATGTTAAAAGACTTAAAAATTCTTTATGCCCCTGATTTTGTAATCAATGCAGGTGGGCTTATTAATGTAGCAAATGAAATTACAGGTTATCAGCAAGAAAAAGTAGAATCGGAAGTAGCACGTATTGCATCTACCTTAGAATCGATCTTTATTGAAGCTGATAAATTAGGAATTACGACGCAAGATGCCTCAAAACGTTTTGCAGAAAAAAGAATCAAAAGTGTTTCTAATTTAAAATCGATGTCTCAATTAGAAACCTCTTCTATAGGAAAGTTGAAAAAGTAACATCATGCAAAAGCCTCTCATTGATTATTTGCCTTCCAGGATTTGGCTTATGAAATCCGAACCCGATGTCTTTTCCTTTAATGATTTGGAAAAAAAGGGGGGGCAGACAGAACAATGGGATGGTGTTCGTAACTACCAAGCTCGAAATTTTATGCAAAAAGAAATGAAGTTAGGAGATAAAGTTTTATTTTACCATTCCAATGCAAATCCTTCAGGAATTGTTGGCCTTGCTGAAGTTGTTGAAGAGGCAAAGCCAGATTTCACAGCACTTGATCCAAAGTCGGAATATTTTGATCCCAAGGCTACTATAGAAAACCCTAGATGGTATGCTGTTACGGTAGGCAAACCACAAAAATTTCCAAAATTTATTTCACTTTCCGAAATGCGTGAACATGAACCTCTTCAAAACATGCTTTTATTAAGGAAAGGTCAAAGATTATCTATCTTGCCTGTTTCTTTAAATGAATATAGTTTTATTTTGCAATTGGCTCGATTTCACAAATAAAGGATTATCAAATGAATAGTGTTTATATTGTTGCCGCAAAAAGAACTCCTGTGGGACGATTTCAAGGTGTGTTTAAAGGGATTTCCGCATCAAAGTTAGGAGCAACTGCCGTGAAAGCCGTTGTGGAGGCAAGTGGAGTAAGTAGCAATCATATTGATGAAATTATTATGGGTGAAGTTTTAACTGCAGGAGTAGGACAATCACCTGCAAGACAAGCAGCAATTTATGCTGGGTTGCCAGAAAGTGTACAAGCTTTAACTATTGGAAAAGTTTGTGGTAGCGGTTTAAAGTCTGTCATTTTAGGCGCTCAATCTATTTTAGTACAAGATTCTCATTTGGTGATTGCTGGTGGGCAAGAAAGCATGACGAACGCTCCTTATCTTATGCCACATGCTAGAGAAGGAATGAGAATGGGAAATAAAGAAATCATAGACTCAATGATTATTGATGGTTTATGGGATCCTTATAACAATTTGCATATGGGAAGCTGTGCTGAATTGTGTGCGAAAGAATACCACTTTTCGAGAGAAGAACAGGATGCTTTTGCGAAAGAAAGTTATTTACGTGCAAGAAAAGCAATGGATTCTGGTTTATTTAAAAATGAAATTGCGCCGGTTACAGTAACAAGCTCTAAAGTAACAACGCAAATTGACACCGATGAAGAACCTATGGCTGCTGATCTTGAAAAAATGGGAAATTTAAAACCTGCATTTGATAAAGAAGGAACTGTCACTGCTGCAAATGCATCGAAAATTAATGATGGAGCAGCCGCTTTACTATTAGCATCTGAAGAAGCAGTAAAAAAATACAATTTAAAGCCATTAGCTAAAATTGTAAGTTGGGCTGGGCATGCTCAAGATCCAAAATGGTTTACTACGGCACCTGTTACAGCTATGCAACGTGCCTTACAAAAGGCAAATTTAACTTCACAACAAATTGACTTATTTGAAATTAATGAAGCTTTTGCTTTGGTAACAATGGCAGCCATGAAAAAATTAGAAATACCGCATTCAAAAGTAAATGTGAATGGAGGGGCATGTGCCATTGGGCATCCCATTGGAGCAAGTGGTGCTCGTATTTTAACAACACTAATTCATTCTTTAATTCACCATAAGAAAAAATATGGTCTTGCTACTTTATGTATAGGTGGTGGCGAGGGAATAGCTGTTATTGTTGAAAGAGTTTGATTTAAAAAATAGGATTAAAATGATCCTCCCCTAAGAAAGTAGACACCCAGATCCGAAAAAAACTTATAGGAAAGAGGTGTTGAAATGGTGTTAACCAAAAGAAGGTATACAAGCGAATTCAAGCAAGGGGCGATTGAGCTTACAA
>NZ_JBIPMD010000079.1:0-12658 GCF_044369315.1 Silvanigrella sp. | reverse complement strand
ATCGCACTGCTTACTTCCACGCTGATGGCTAATCTTTACGTGGGTGAGATTCGCACTCACTGGTTCTTACGCACTTATCTTGGCGCACCATAAGCTTTCCTTAACTGGAGAATTCATTTATCTTGTTCCTACAGTAATTAAAAATTCTACATCCTTTGTTGTTTTGTCTAGCAAATCACTTTCTTTAACAAGTATTTTTGCGGACTCAGAAGATGTATTTACTGCTGCTTGGCTATTTTGCGTAGCTCTGTCAATATTTGTCATTGCCGTTGCAATTTGCCTAACACCAATTTCCTGCTCTCTAGTTGCATCGGATATTTGTAAAATAACTGAAGACATATTTGAAATATCTTCTGATATTTTTAGAAAAGACTTTTGAGCTTCGGCTGTTACCTTTTTTCCTTCATCCACTCTTTCTTTTGTAAGCCCTAAGATTGTGTTTACTTGTTCTTGGCTTGAAGTAATTAATTCATGAATTTCATTAGCCGATTTACCACTAATTTTAGCAAGATTTCCAACCTCTTCGGCAACAACGGCAAATCCTTTTCCATATTCACCTGCACGAGCCGATTCAATCGATGCATTTAAAGATAAAAGTTCCGTTTTAGAAACAATATCATTTATGACCGCTGTTTTCGTATTTATTTGGTTAATAATGACAGCAATATTTTGAAGCTGTGAGTTGGATTCTTGGATGGTTTCCATTGCAGATACAAGTTTTGTCATGGTGACTTGCCCTTCTTCTGCTTTTTCAGAAGCTCCTTTTGCAACTTCTGTAGACTCTTTTGCATTTTCTGCTGTTCTATTAACCATACTCGTAATTTCATTGATTGCTGCTGTGGTTTCATGAACAGAGGCTGCTTGTTCCGAAACAGAACTAGATAATGTTTGTGAATCATTTTTTAAATTAGTTGCAATTTCATGTGTTGTTACAGATTGTTCTTTTAAATTAGATACCGATTTTTTGATTGATTTTGTTGTTTTTCTAATAATTTTAAATATAATAATAGATAAAATAACAGAAAAAATAATAATAGTACTCATTATTGTATTGGTTAAACTTGTAAAATATTCTCCATTTTTAGTGGAATTAATAGCACCTTCTGAATTTAATTTACTTAATTTAATAAGACTATCATTTACCTTAAAAAAAATAGGTAATGTTTTATTTATATATTGCTCATAAGCTTCTTTTGAATTTTTCGTTTCTGCAATTTTTAAATCAGATTGAATATACTCAAAATTTAATTTCCAATTTTGTGTTAATTCATCAAGAATTATTTTTTCTTCATTATTAGCAACTAAGGATTTGTAACTTTCTAACTTTTCATTAAAATCTTTTATAAATCCATTAAATTTATTTTTATCTTCACTAATTTCTTCTGGCGTTTTATTTGTTGCATAATCTCCTATAATTAAAACATGTCGTCTTGTAATATTTCCAAAATTATCGGACATTCTTGAAATTGCTTTTATGCTTGGAAGCCAATTTGTTCCTGTTATTTGAGCAAAATCTTGTGATTTATTGATCATAATAATCGCATAAGTCCCAGCGATTAAAATTAAAATTAATAATATGCTAGTAGAAAGATTTAATTTTAAA
Organism: Silvanigrella sp.; assembly: GCF_044369315.1. Classification (NCBI taxonomy): domain Bacteria; kingdom Pseudomonadati; phylum Bdellovibrionota; class Oligoflexia; order Silvanigrellales; family Silvanigrellaceae; genus Silvanigrella; species Silvanigrella sp. The sequence continues at coordinate 11,055 of NZ_JBIPMD010000079.1, read as the reverse complement.
GCGAGACTTTTTGATTTCATAAATAAAGCCTTATTCAGTAGAGCCCATAATCAAAATACTAACATCATGTGCTGTTTTATCTAATTTATCACTTTGTTCTACAAGATTAGAGGAAGACTCTGCTGTTGAATTCACAGCTGCTTGACTATTTTGTGTTGCTTTGTCAATGGAAGAAACAGCTGCTGATATTTGTCTTACTCCAATTTCTTGTTCCTTAGTTGCTTCAAAAATTTGTTGAATTACTTCTGACATTTTAATAATGTCTTCTGAAATTTTTATAAATGAATCTTGTGCTTCTGCAGTTACTTTTTTACCGCCTTCTACACGCTCTTTTGTAAGCTCAAGTATTTTATTCACTTGTTCTTGGCTTGTCGTAATTAATTCTTGAATTTCATTTGCAGATTTACCACTTATTTTTGCAAGATTTCCAACTTCTTCAGCCACTACGGCAAATCCTTTTCCATATTCACCTGCTCGAGCCGATTCAATGGAGGCATTTAAAGATAATAATTCAGTCTTGGAAACAATGTCATTAATGACAGCCGTTTTTGCATTAATTAGATTAATAATACCTGCAATATTTTGCAACTGGACATTGGATTCTTGTATTGTTTCCATTGCTTTTACAAGCTTATTCATTGTATTTTGACCTATTTCTGATTTTTCAGAAGCACTTTTTGCAACTTCTGTAGATTCTCGAGCATTTTCAGCAGTTCGATTTACCATGCTTGTAATTTCATTTATAGCGGCACTTGTTTCATGAATAGAAGACGCTTGTTCTGATACAGAATTTGCGAGAAGTTTTGAACTTGCTTTTAGGTTATTTGCAATTTTATTTGTTTCTACACTCTGTTTCTTTAAATTTTGAACTGCTTTTTCAATTAATTTAGTAGAAGAAATTATTATTTTAAAAATTAAAATTCCAATAAGAATTGAAACTAATATCGTAATTGCCATTGTGATGTTTGTTAAATTTGTTAAGTATGCCCCTTGTTTTGTCGAGTCAAGGCCTCCATTGTAATTAAAATCGCTTAGTTCAATTAAAGAAGCGCGTAACTTTAATACATTCGGTAATATTTTTTCACGATATAAATTAAAGGCGGCTAATCCACTACCCTTTTCTGCAATTGTTTGAGCTTCTTTCATTTGAGATTGTAGAATATTCCAATTTTCTAAACATTTATCATAAAATACTTTTTCGGCAGGGCCACTGACTAAAGGGGTATAAGCTTTTATATGTTCATCAAATGCTTTTATATAGTTACTTAATGATTCGGCACTTTTTGTTTTTGTTTTATTTGGAACATCATAAAACCAATCTAAGGTATAAGTGATAAGCCTTCTTGGAGCTATGGTCAAATCCCGATTTAACTCTCCAATAGCTACAATGCTAGGTAACCAATTTTTTCCCGTATCTTCCGCATATAAGTAAGTTTTGTTGATCATAAACATAGAGTAAATAGAAACACCAATAATTAAAATTAAAAGTGTTAATATTGAGACATTTAATTTAAAATCTAGACTTCTTGAACTCATATAATAAAGACTCCAGTTTACAGATCTTTCTTATAAACTAGTTGTCTATCGGTAAGGTTTAAAGTTTCTTTATAAAGTCAATTTTTAAACTATTTAATGGTTACCAAAATTAAAAATATTTTCCGACTACTTTTAACAAATCATTTGTGTATTTATCAAATAGGGTCTGTTTTTTAAGAAGTCTTGTTTTTGAGCTTTTTGCATTTGAAAGGGATTTAAGTTATGAACTGAAATGCTTTTCGCCATTATTTTTAGGAGACAGTCTTCATGCCACATCGTATTTCAAATCCATTAACATTATTAAATGATGATGAATCTTTATTTTACAACTCTGTTTTAGATTTTGCAAAAAAAGAAATCTCTCCCCTTGTTTCCCAAATGGATGAATCTGAAACTTTAAATCCATCTCTAATATCTAAAATATTTGATATGGGACTCATGGCAATTGAAGTTCCTGAAAAATATGGAGGTTCAGGCGCATCTTTTTTTCAAGCAATACTTGCTATAGAGGCTCTTGCACAAGTCGATCCCAGCGTAAGCGTTTTTGTTGACGTTCAAAACACGTTATTTGCAAATGCATTAATAAAATGGGCACCAGAAAATATCAAAGCAAAATACTTTCCTCAAATGGCTAAAAATAGAGTGAGTAGTTATTGTTTGACTGAAGCAAATAGTGGTTCCGATGCTTTTGCATTAAAAACTTCAGCAATAGATAAAGGAACACACTATGAGTTAAATGGAAAAAAAATATTTATAACAAATGCAAAAGAAGCAAGTTTGTTTTTGGTTTTTGCAAATGTCAATCCCGATTTGGGCTATAAAGGGATTACTGCGTTTTTTGTTGATAAAGAATTAGGAGGTGTTTCTTTAGGTCGCAAAGAAAGCAAGCTTGGAATAAGAGCTAGTAGTACTTGTGAAGTTATTTTTGAAAATGTAAAAGTACCTAAAGAAAATGTGATAGGTGAAATTGGAAAAGGATACAAAATTGCTATTGAAACTTTAAATGAAGGGCGCATCGGAATTGCTGCTCAAATGTTAGGCCTTGCAGAAGGGGCTCTCGCTGCAGCTGTAAATTATGCAAAACAGAGAGAACAGTTTGGCAAACCAATTGCTCATTTTCAAGGCGTTCAGTTTCAAATTGCAGATATGGCAATTCGTATTGAAGCATCCAAACTTATGGTTTATAATGCAGCTCGACTTAAAGATGCAAATTTGAACTTTGTAAAAGAAGCGGCTATGGCTAAAAGATTTACCAGTGAAGTAGCTGAGTTTGTGGCTAGTACGGCTCTCGAAATTTTTGGTGGCTATGGTTTTGTGAAAGATTTTCCCGCAGAAAAGTTTTATCGTGATGCGAAAATTGGCAAAATTTATGAAGGGACAACAAACATGCAGTTGCAAACTATCGCAAAGATGATACTAGATTAATCGTGTTGTTCTTTAGCTTTTATTGGAGTGATTCGATCAATGAAATTAAAATCTGTATTTTCAAATATAAGTAAAATCGTTCTTTCCTCTCTTTTTGTTACGCAAGTTTTTGCACAAACAGCTCCGCAGCAAGTGCCTGCGGGAGCTGCTGCTGCCGCAGCTCCACAAGGAGCGCCTGCTTGGATTAATTTTGCTTTAATGGGTGGAATTATTCTATTTATGTGGCTATTTGTTTTTCGTCCTCAATCAAAAAGAGCGAAAGAGCAAAAAGAATTTTTAAACTCTTTAACTCCAGGTGTAGAAGTAATTACAGCTGGTGGAATTATTGGTACTGTTATTGAAGTGAAAGAAAACATAGTTTCCTTAAATGTCGGCAATTCAACCATTCGTGTTGTGAAGTCTTCCATTTCGGGAAGGCTAGATTCTTCTTCATCCATCCCTGCTACAAAGTAAAATTGGTTTTGCTTCTTTTACGTAAAGATAAAACCGCCCGCTCAATTAAGGGCGGGCGGTTTTATCTTATAGGTTTTAAAATTGATACCCATTAGGTGAATTTATGCAAGACAAAATGCCAATGCCACCCGTTTGGTGGATAAAAAGTATAATCATTTTATGCGCTCTTATTTTCGGAGTTTTATATACTCTCCCTACTTTTTTCGGAAATCCCTCTGAGTGGCAAAGAGATGCAAATGGGGTTCCTGTAAAATGGCATGATCGTATTGCCGAAAACTTTCTCCCTTCTTCGCGTGTGAATTTAGGTCTCGACTTAAAAGGCGGACTTTCATTAACTCTAAATGTTGAAGTTGAAAAAGCGGTTCAAGACTCCATTATTCGTGCCATCACAAGAGCAAAAGAAACTATTTTAAATGAAGGAATTAAAACAGGATCTTTTAAAGTTAATGAAGATTTATCTGCTACTGTTGAAATAGAAAATTTAGCTCAAGTACAAGCTTTTCAAAAAAGAATTAATGAGCAAACTCTATTACTCTTATATGAAAAAACAATTGGTAATACTCTTTATTTTAGAGCAAACAAAACTTATGTTGCCGATTTCGAAAAACAATTAATGCAACAGGCAATCAATACGATTCGCAATCGTATTGATCAATTTGGTGTTTCTGAACCAAATATCTTTCAGGCAGGAAATACACGTATTGTTGTTGAATTACCTGGTATGTCAGACACGCAAAGAGCAAAACAACTTCTTGGCAATACCGCACAACTTGATTTTAGATTGGTTTTAAATTCAATTACTCAAGAACAACTTCCTGTTTTATTATCTGAGGCTAGAAAATCTTTAAAAATTTCTGAGGATGATACTCTACCTACAACCATTGAAACTTTATCACAATGGTTGCGCGATAATAATAAGCTTCCAAAAAATGCGACAATTATTTTAAAAAGAGTTTATGGACAAGGAGCTCAAGCAGGGAAAGTGATTTCTAATTTTCCATATTTAGTTGAATCACATGCTAAGTTAACAGGTGACTTAATAGAAGATGCGCAATCTGTTCAAACAGCAGAAAATTATATTCCACAATATTCTGTTTCTTTAAAATTTAAACCACAAGGTGCAAAACTTTTTGGTGAAATTACAACTCAGGCAGCGGATCCTAAAAATGCTCCTCATGAAGTCGCTATTATTTTAGATGGAAATCTTCAAAGTGCTCCTTATGTAAAAGCACCTATTACAGGTGGAAATGCATCTATTACAATGGGTAGCGGGATAAATATGGCTGAGCAAATGAAACAAGCTCAAGATCTCGCCTTAGTTTTACGTGCAGGCGCCTTGCCTGCTTCTGTTAAAGTTGTTGAAGAAAGACAAATAGGGCCAACAGAAGGTGCGCAAAATATTCATGCGGGTGTGATTTCTACAATAGTTGCGGCAATCCTTGTTGTAGTTGTGATGTTGATTATTTATGGTTTATCTGGTCTTGTTGCAAATGTTGCAATGGTATTTAATGTTTTATTAATTTTAGCATTTATGGCTTTGTTTGGAGCAACACTCACTCTTCCTGGTATTGCTAGTATTGTTTTGACAATGGCAATTGCGGTAGATGGAAACGTTGTGATTAATGAACGTATTCGTGAAGAAATTCGATCTGGATTTAATCAAAAGCAAGCTTTTTATAAAGGCTATACAACAAGTTTTAGAACATTAATTGATGCGCATATTACCTCTGCTGTCGCAGGTATTGTTCTTATGATTTACGGAAATCCAACGGTAAAAGGATTTGCAGTTACTTTACTCTGCGGTATCGTCTGTACTCTGTTTACTTCATATTACGTAACAGAAGTAATTGGACAATGGTTAGTTGAAAGAACAAAAATTAAAAGGTTTGGCTAAAGAGGAAAACGATTATGGCTTTTAAAATTGGAAATATTCAAGTTTTCCCGCACAATTATTATTTTGATTTTATGAAATGGAGAAAAGTAACTGTTGGAATATCTATTCTATTAGTAGTTGCTTCGCTCCTTATTATTGGCATTAAGGGATTAAATTATAGTATTGACTTCCTTGGTGGTGCGGAAATTCAAGTTAATATTTTAAATAAATCATTAACAAGAGAACAAATTAAAGAAGCAGTAAATAAAGAAGGTTTTGCGCATGCAGAAGTTACTGCATACGGAAACTTAGGTTCACGTAAAGACAATACGGAAGCTTATATCATTCGTATTCAACGTGAAAAAGGACAAGATGAAAATGCAACAACAAGTCGTGCAGATACTCTTGTAAATAATTTAAAGACGCAATTTGGTGCAGAAAAAATTCAAATTGCTTCGGTAACAAATATCTCTGGTAAGGTTGGAAAAGAAGATGAGTACAAAGGATATATGGCTTTGTTACTTTCTTGCATAGGGATATTAATTTATATCGCTTTTCGTTTTGATGCTCGTTTTTCACCTGGTGCTGTTCTTTGTTTAATTCATAACGTCATTATTGCGCTTGGATTTATGACTTTATTAGGTCGTCCATTTACTACGACATCCATTGCTGCATTTTTAACCATTGTTGGTTATTCTATTAATGACACGGTTATTGTTTATGATCGAATCCGTGAAACGCGCTTATATCAACCTAAAATGCCTATGATAGAAGTTGTGAATCGTAGTATCAGTCAAACAATGAATCGTACCATATTAACATCAACAACTGGCATTTTAGCTCTTTTAGTTCTTTCTATTATGGGTGGCGGATCTATTGAAGATTTTGCAATTACCATGTTGGTGGGTGTTATTGTCGGAACTTATTCCTCTATTTATGTTGCTGCACCTCTTACATTAATGATGGATAGTTACTTTAATAAACTTGGCTGGAAACAAAAAGATAATGCTGAAAAAGCAGTGGTTGAAAAACCTAAAGATTTTGCTCCACCAATAAATGTCAGAAAAAAGATTCCTCAGGAAAAAAAATAAATGGAAATAGATAATATTTCCCTTCTTAATAAAGACACAAGTAATTTTAAAAATAATTACTTGTGTTCTACAAGCCGTTACGTTTGGAAATTAAAAGAAATTATTGCTGAAAATTCAAGCCAACTAAACACTTATTTTAATAAAAAAAAGAATTATTTATTAGATGGAAAAGAGCCTACAGATGCTTCTTCTCTTCTTGCTTTATTGCCAGAACCCTGGATGTTCAAAGATATTCAAAAAGCTGCAGAACGAATTATCTTTGCCATTCAAAAATCAGAAAAAATTACTATTTTTGGTGATTATGATGTAGATGGGACAACATCTTGTGCTATGTTATCCAATTTTTTTGCTGAATTAGGTTATCCCGTTGATGTTTATATTCCAGATCGTATTTTAGAAGGTTATGGCTTAAATGTAATTGGGTTAAAAAAAATAGCATCGGATGGAACAAAAGTAGTTATCACGGTCGATAATGGAATATCTGCTGTTCAGGCTTGTGAAGAAGGTAACAAACTTGGATTGGATATTATTATAACAGATCACCATGATATCCCTCCAGTGTTGCCGAATGCATTTGCTATTTTAAATCCGAAACAAGAGGATTGTTTGTTTCCTTATCGCATGCTTGCAGGCGTTGGAGTTGCTTTTTATTTAATGATAGCAATTCGAATCATAATAAGAGAGCAAGGGCAAAAATGTGATATTAATTTAAAAAATTATCTTGATTTTGTTGCCATTGGAACCATTGCAGATATGGCTCCTTTAACAGGTGTGAATCATATTTTATGTAAAATCGGTCTTGAAGTTTTAATTCAAAATATCAAGCTTGGAAAACGAATTGGTATTCATGAATTGTTAAAATGTGCAGGATGGAAAGAACACACTAAAATTGACTCCGTAGATATTGGTTTTAAAATTGGGCCCAGATTAAATGCTGCTGGCAGACTTGGAAATGCTTTACGAAGTGTAGAAATATTGTCCACAAATGATTCCGACGCTGCTTATTCTATGGCACATCATTTGCACCAAGAAAATGCTGAAAGACAAACTTTAGAAAAATTATTTACTCAAGAGGCTCTTGATCAAGTCAATTTGTATAGTGAAATTCCTGATGCCTTAGTGCTCCATAAAGAAGATTGGCATCCTGGTGTTGTTGGTTTAGTGGCAACCCGAGTTTTAGATAAATTTTATCGCCCTGTTCTTGTTTTTGGAACGATTGATGGAAAATTAAAAGGAAGTGGTCGCTCAACGCATTCCTTTAATTTATTTTCTGTTTTAAATGAGGTTCGAGATCAATTTGTTTCTTTTGGTGGCCATTATCATGCGGTTGGTTTAACAATTCTTCCCGAAAAATTAGAATGGCTCAAAGAATATCTTGCAAATAAAGCAAAAGAGCTTATTTTAAGTAAAGATAAAGTGCCGCCTTTAAATATTGATGGCCTTTTGTCATTAGAGTCTATAGATTTAACATTATTATCAAAGCTTGAAGAGTTAGAACCCTATGGCATTGAAAACCCGCGAACAAAATGGCTTGTAGGCCCTGTTACGGTTGCTCATGTAAAGAGAATGGGAAAAGATATTTCTCAAAATCACGCAAAAGTGTTATTTTTAGAGCAAGGCAAAGAGTCCTGGTTAACAGCTTTTGGATTAGCAGATGTCTTTGAAGGATTTTTAGAAACAGGAATTGAAGTTCAGCTTGTGGTAGAAGCAAAATTAAGCAGCTGGAATGGTAAAATGTCAAAGGATATTCGAGTAATCGACTATGCTCCCGTAATCTTCACAACTTAACTTTGTATCTTTTTGCCTATTTGTGGAGTATACGGTACAATTGATAAGATGATTTCTATTTTATTTAGTTTATTATTTAAAAAGTGGACGAACCTATGATCCAGTCGCACCGAAATGATTTAGAACCTTGGTATGTTCGGAAAAAAAAATTCCAGAACACAAATACTTCAGGGAAATCTTTCAAAAAAACATCGAATGAAGAAGTTGAAAAAACGAGCCAAACTCGACAAATGCTTTTGGTGGTTTCTCATATTCTTTTAGTGTTGTTTTTTTCAATTTTTTCAGGTGTCCTTTTTACCCTTCTTTTTTTAGAATCATCCGTTTCAAATCGATTTACAATTATTCTTGTACTTGCCATTTTTTCCCTTTTATTTGCTGTTTTTCTTATTTTTAATAAAATTGGATTTATCTGTTCAAAGTTATCCAAAAGCAATGAAGAAATAAATAAAATATCTTTAGCTTTTAGGTATTTGCGTGGCCAAATTGAAGTAGAAGAACCTAGAAAAGGAATTCCAGCACCCGAAATGGCTCTTTATCAGTTTATTCAGCAGGTAAGAGCTTATGCTATGGAAAAAACATTTTTAAAACAAAAACAAGATAGACCTCAAGATGCGTTTTCAAATTTAAATGGTGCAGATCCTCATTCTTTATTAAAAAGAAGGTGGAATGACGTACTAGATAGTCTGAATGAATTTGAAATTTATTTGGCAAACGATCCCAAAGGTATTATTGAAAAACTTATTGTAAAATCCCCTCCTCAAAATATGGATGTTTCTCAAATTTTTAGAGACGTAGCCGAAACATTTGACACCACTTGGCGCCGTAAAGGAATAAACATTGAGCATGCAATTGTAACTCCATTAAAAGCAAATACGAATGAAGCTTTGTTACGTCGTTTGCTTGTTGGGCCTTGGCGTAGTTGTGTTTATTTTGCCAGAAGAGGCAACGGAGTTGTTTTTTCCGCTAAAAGTTTTGATGGTAAAATTACAACTCGTTGGGAATGTGAGGGTATGGCTTTCCCAGAAGAGTTTTTTGAATTGATAAAAAATAATCTAATCGATGTGAATGAGCGTATTGAAAAAGGGATGGCTATGATTGCTCTCGATCCCAATAGCCCAAATACTTTATTTGCATTAATTAGTTTTGTTACTTGGATTGATTTAGCAAATGTAGCTGGTTGTGATTATGATATCAAACAAGGATCCGAAGGTTTGGTTATCGAATTAAGACTTTAATTTTATAAAAATATTAATTTCTTTTAATTAATATAAATGTGATGTCATCTTTGATGGGTTGTTCTTCATAAAAGCTATATGCTTCATCTATTAATTTATCAACTATTGTTAATAAATCTGTATTTTTAAAATTATTTTTTTCAAAAAATTTCTTTAAATTTTTTTCACCAAAATCTTTATCTGATTTGTCGGTATTTGAGGTGAGGCCTGAACTAAATAAACAAATTAAAGAGTCTTCTTTAAGTTCGTATTCCATTATTTTAATTTCCTCTTCATGTTCATTATTTGAGGAAGGATTATGTTTTATTCCTAAAGTATGTCCTTTCGATTTAAATCTAGATATTTTAGTATCTCCTGCCTCTTTATAATTAATCAAATAAGGATAAGAATGCGCCGCATTAATAAATTTAACTCGATCCAAATTTTCATTAAAAATGAGAAGAGACATTGACATTTCCATATGATTTGTTGTTCCAATTTTTTGAATAAAGTCATTTAAATGTTTAAATATTTGAAGAAAATCATGTTTTTCAATAGATTTTTCATTTGATAATTCTTCAAAATATCTAGAAACAGCTGCTGCTATAATAGAACTTCCTGCATCATGACCTGTAACGTCGCCAATGAGAACTACTTTTGTTTTGTCAAATTCATAAATTCCCCACCAATCTCCGCCTTTGTCAATTGCACTTTGATAATAAGATGCAAGTTTAATTTTTTCTGTATTAAATTTATCAATATATTCTACTCTTGGCACAAGATTTCCTAATGCTCGTTGTGCAGATCTTACTTCAATATCTAAAATTTGTTTTTCATTCATCAAATGATAAAGTTTATTTTCGAGCTCTAAAAAAAGCTGTGAAACGGATCGGCTTAATGGTTTAAATAAAAATAAATGAATCAAAGCTAAGAGAAAAAGGAAAGAAAATAAAATAATATAGGTAACTGCAGTAATTCTTTTAGATTGTAATTCACTTTCATATGCGTATAAATTTACAGCTTTATCAAGATCAAGTAATAAACTATTTATTTTATATATATTATATTCTTTTAAAAAATCATTAAAATCATTTTTATTGGTACATGTTTCAGCTAATAAAGTGAATTCATTAACTCGTTGATATAAATTTGTTTTCCCAAGATATATTCGATCGAGCTCATTATTTGTTATTTTTTCAATTTTATCAGCTCTACTTCCATTCATTAAACTTTCATTTGATTTTCTCATTAATTGAATAGAATTTAATAAATCATTTTTGATTAAGTTTGAATTATCAATTGCTTTTTGGCCATTTAAGGTTTGAATTAACAGCATAATTCTTTGACTTAGCATTCTTTGTCTACCAGAAATATTTATGACCTTGCTAAAACTAGATTGGCTATCTATGAAGTCTTCTAAAACAAATTTAGATGCGATTGATAAAGATAAGATTAAAAATAAAGCAATAGAAGAAAATAAGATGATTTTTTTTTAATATAAATCCCATCTTTTATTTTTTTGGTAGGTAGAGACATGACTTTTATTTCCTTTCAAATAAAGTAATTCATTGATCCTCCCCTAAGAAAGTAGACACCCAGATCCGAAAAAAACTTATAGGAAAGAGGTGTTGAAATGGTGTTAACCAAAAGAAGGTATACAAGCGAATTCAAGCAA
>NZ_JBIPMD010000280.1:0-3869 GCF_044369315.1 Silvanigrella sp. | reverse complement strand
AGCAACTTGTTCTGACAATTTTAAAATTCTATTTTCCATCTCCATTTAAATCTCCTCCTCAAAAGGATATTTAATTCTGGATTTATGCTTTGTAAAAATCACTTATTGGGAGGACACGATCGATATCTGAATGCATTTGTTCGTTTGTGATTTTTTGTGACTTTTTTAAAAAGAAAAAACTAGGTCTTTTTTTAAAAATTTTTCCTAAAATAATACCTGAATGACAACATCCTGTCCCTGCAAGATGAACATGAAAATCAATTAGCATAGTGATTAAACCTAATAATAATTGTGAGCATTGGGGTTTCTAACAAATAGTTTAAATAAGAAATAAAATGTAATCATTAATATTAAACCTTCCCATCCTTCTAATTTAATGATTGGATGTGAGGCTACAAGAGCTAAAGCAAATCCTAGACTACTAAGTAGCCAGCAAGAAATAAGCACCCATCTGCAAATAAAAAAAGCACGCCAAGATACTATAAAAATATATGGAATTAATTTTGATCTTGTTTTTAATCTTGCTTCTGTTAATTGTGAATTCCAAAAATGGAAATAAAGAGAAATGATGCAGAGTTTACTTACGCCTAAAGAAACAATATCTTTAATTCCTGTAGTATATGATAACGTTAAATATAATATAATAAATATTGTCATTATAATTAAGGAAGGGGTTTTTTTATTTTCAAAATAATAGCATATATGTAAGTATATTTTTGATAGAATAATATTATAAGCCAATAAATAAATACTAATTAAAATTAATATTACACTAATTTCAATAAAAGAAAAGTTTTTTGAAAGAAGTAATTTAAGAGCATATCCTTCAGAAATACTTAAAAATAATAAAAACGAAACAGAAGAAAAAAGGATAAATAGAAATTTTAATCTTTTTTTAAAAAGATGTTGTTTTCTTTTATAGTAGTCAGCGCTTAATTCTCTGTATTTTTCTTCCATTCAGAATAATCCTTTTCAAGGCTATTAATATAATTTTGCCCCTTAGCAAGAAGCTCAATTAAGCGATCAAAGGCTCCAATTTTATTTGCTTCTATAAAACGCTCATCTCTTGATAATTTATAATCAGGTTCCATGGCTTCTTGAATAGAATATTTTTGTTCATCCAAACTTTTTTTAAAACTTATCGAGTAATTATCTAAATAATTTATTTTTTTATTTTTATTTGGTAATAGTTTTTGTTTAGAAAAGACAATTAGTGAATTATTAGCAAGAGTTAAATCATTTATAAATTGTTCAAATGCAAAAAGTTCAAAATTTGTTCCCGACCTTAATCTGAAATTTGTGTCTTCAAAGCATAAAATAACTAATTTTCTTTTTGGCAATATTTCTTTGTAAAATAGACTTCTGTTTGTTTTTTCATTAGAAAAACTATCTCTATTGTTTATATAATACTTTTTTATATCATTCCAAAAATATAAAGAAGATATTTCATTTGAAATAATATCTTTAAAATATTCAAGATATATATTATCTTTGTTTAAAGATAATGAATTGAGAGAAGTTGATTTAGAATTTTTATAAGTAATAATTGAAATGCATTTAATCATAAATGCAATTGATAATTGAATACTTTCTGCAGCAGATGAGCATTCTTGCCAGGCAATTATTTTTGAATTTACCATCCCCTTTTTTAAGGGCCAGTTTGATTCCATTTTTTCAATTGTAAAGTTGGTTGAATTTAAATTTTGAAATATTTTTTGAATTAAAGAGCATTTGCATTCATATTGAGTTGGGGCTTCGGTTGAATTATGAAATTTTAATAAAAATCCATCACATTTTTTTACATCACCATTATTATCTTGATTGTTACAAAGAATTTCATTTATGAGAGTATCAATATCACAAGATTTTTTATTTTGAATTATTCTTCTTGCTTTTTTAACAAACTCATTAATTTCATAAACAATTGTTTTTAATGTTTGATCTTTTGTTTCAGTCATAAACAGGATCTGTCCTTAATGTAAACAATTCTTTTTAAAAAACACTTTATCTGGGAAAATTCTTTCAATGACGAGACTTTGACGATCTAGAATTAAATTATTATTCCCTTTAAACTCATTATATCTATCATTATTTTTTAATGAATGTTTCGGAGTTAAAATATGAAATTGTATTATTTATACAATAAAAATACATTAAAAGTTCTTTTTTTATGTGTAATTTTATATTCTCCCTTATGTTTGGCAAATACAGATTCTTCAGAATCAAATCAAATCATAGTGGAAAATTCAATTTCTGAGAAGTTAAACCAAAAGGCAGTAAGTCAGATACCAGCTTCATTCATTAGTTTAGGAAGAAAGCCTTCTGCATATGCACTTGTTGTGGAAAAACTGCAACATAAACTTAGTGTTTACAAAGAAAATATCACAGGGTCTTATGATATAATCAAAACATATCAAGCTGTTACAGGAAAAAGGCAAGGTGATAAAAAATCATCAGGTGATAAGAAAACACCTGAAGGAATTTATTTTATAACGGGGAAAATAACGGGGGGGAAACTTCCTCCTAAATATGGTCCTGGCGCTTTAACTTTAGATTATCCAAATATCTTTGATCAAAGATCGAGCAAAACAGGGTATGGAATTTGGATTCATGGAGTTGAAGATGATTCAAGAATAAGCAAAGCTTTTGATACAGATGGTTGTGTTGCTTTAAAAAATGATGATTGGCGGGATTTAGAAAAATACATAACCCCCTTAGAGACCCCCGTCGTGATCACAAAAGAAATGACTTTACTCGATTCCTCTAAAAAAATAGAAGAAACAAAAGTTGCAATCCAATCCATGTTAGATTCCTGGAAAAAATCTTGGGAAAACTCGGATTTAAATGAATATCTAAGTTTTTATTCGGATTCTTTTAATACTTTAGGAAAAAATAAAAAACAGTGGCTTCAACTTAAATCTACATTAAGTAACAATAGAAAAGGAAAAATAAGTATTGAAATTAGCGATCCTAAAATTTTATCTTTTAATGATGAGATATTTGTTTCATTTCTTCAAAAATATAGTTCACCTGAAAAAGAAGATTTTGGGAGAAAATTTCTATATTTAAAAATAGAAAACAATCAATATAAAATTATATCTGAAAAATGGTACGAAGAAATTCAAAATTCAGATTTATTAAGTGCTTTAGTAAGGCAACCAAATAATGAGTACAAATAATTCAGTATCAAAAAAAGGTTCTAAAAAATTTAATTTAATATTTTTTATTGATTCAGAAAAAACATATCATTATAAACTAAATCTTTTTTTTGTGAAATTTGTTTTATTTTTCTTGTTTTTATTATTGGTCATATCTTCTATATTAATTTATTTTAGTTTGACTTTGTTTCAGAAAAATCAAATTCAAGATAAATATATTATTTCCTTTAAAAAAAGTTTGCTACAATATTCTTTTGAGAAAAATTTAATGAAAGACGATAATATTAAAAATAATGAATTTGTAATGAATTTTCCTCCAAAAGAAGAAGTTAAAAAGGTAGAAGTTAAAAAAGTCGAAGCTAAGAAGGAAGAAGCTAAGAAGGAAGAAGCTAAGAAAGTAGAAGCTAAGAAGGAAGAAGCTAAGAAGGAAGAAACTAAGAAAGTAGAAGTTAAGAAGGAAGAAACTAAGAAAGTAGAAGTTAAGAATGAAGAGGTTAAGAAAGAGGAAGTTTTAATAATCGAAAATAGTGGTATTAAAATTGAAAATCCCAAAATATTACCTGAAGTAAATAAAACTCGATTTGTATTTTCATTGTCAAATACAAATTTATCTAAAAACTCTATATCTGGAAAAGTTTGCGCAGTAATTATTGGATTAAATCAAAAAGGCGAAAATATAATATATAAAATTCCTGAAGAAATTAAATTAAA
>NZ_JBIPMD010000078.1:0-12804 GCF_044369315.1 Silvanigrella sp. | reverse complement strand
TTCAAACGTCATCCAAAGTCCGTTCAACAAAGGGCTTGCTTGTCCATGTTTTCGGAAGATTTTCTGCATGCCTTTTTAAGTACATATTCTTTTTCTAAAAACACATTCTCAACTCTTAACTGGCATTATAAATATATTTTTATAAAAAAGATATGTGAAAATATCTATGACTTTATGATTCTTTATTATATTGAAGACATCACACTCCCTAAAAAAGAAATAACTCAAAAATTTAAATCACCTATATATTTTAACTATACATTTTCTATTGAAATAAAAGATCAAGATTACATTGCAAAAAATTTCAATATGGGATTTTTAAATAAAACATTAGAAAATAATTCTTCAAATAACTTTAAACAAAAAATTCTAGCTGCAATGCAAGATGATATGATAATCCAGTTTTATAAAAAAAGTAAAAAGAATGTCATTTCATATATTTATATGAGTTAAAAACTTTAACCTAATAATAATTATGAACACATTTTTAATTTTTGAAGAAATTGAAGAAACCCATCTTTATCATAATGAAATATCTCTTGCTCACCAGTTAATAACCATTTTACGCAAAAAGTATTATTGATCATTTCATCATTACCACGGAATGCTACAGCCTTAGCTCCTACTTTTTCTGCATTCTGAATTTGTTTTCCAAATTTACTTAAAGTAACTGGTGATTCTGTATTCAATCCTAGAGCTCTTAACTCTTTTGATAATTTTAATGCAGAAATGCGATCAGACTCAGAAAAACGGATGACACAAACATCTGTTTCTTTTTTTAATTCAGGTAGATAACCATGTACTTCCATAAAATTGACAATAGCAACATCACCCATTCCATATCCAACACCAGCCAACTCATCACCACCAAAAGCGGCAATTAAATTGTCGTAACGGCCACCACCAAATAAAGCCCTTTGATTATCAGGATGTTTATCAAATACCTCAAATACCATTCCTGTATAATAATCAAACCCACGCATAATTTCAGGCGAAAATTTAATCACTTTTGACGAAGTGAGTTCTATCAAAGTATCAATTCTATTTTTCAATTCTTTTGCAGGAGCAGCATAATCACCTAATAATAAAATTATTTCTTCAATAGATGAATTTAAAAATTGATCTAATTTATTTGTTTGATCTTGAGTTAAATTTAATTTTTTACATTCTATGCTAAATTCATCGGAACTTAATTTGTCTTTTTTATCTAAAAGTCTTAAAATAAAAGATATGTTACCTTCAGGCACATTAATAATATTGCTTAAAAACGTATTAATAATTCCTCTATGGTTTATTTTCACTTCAAAATCTTCATATTTTGCACCAACACATTTTAGAACATCTACTGCTGATAAAATAATTTCAATATCTTCATCCAAAGAATTACCACCAAAAATATCAACATTTAATTGATCAAACTCACGAAGACGCCCTCTTTGAGGACGTTCAAATCGCATACAAGTTGGAATACTATACCAGCGTATAGGCTTTAATAATTCTTTTTGCTTTGAAGCAACCATTCTGGCCAAAGTAGGGGTCATTTCAGGACGAATAGCAAGAGTTCTATCACCTTTATCCTTAAATGAATAGAGCTGCTCTCTCACGATCTCTTCACTTGATTTTGCCGCATATAATTCAAGATGTTCAACAATGGGACCATTATATTCTTCGTATCCAAAAGAATGCATTAATTTATGAATTTTTGAGTACACATGATTTTGGAGGCGTTGGTCATTAGGGAAAAAATCTCTTGTCCCTCTGTATCCTTGCGTGCTTAATACGGTTTTTTTATTTTGAGAGAGATTTGAAGACATATATAATCCTGCTTTAGATAAAGGCATTTAAAGTTCTCAACAGAGCATGTTAAGGTAATGCGATAGATAAGTGCTGTCAATTCTAAATCAACTCATAAGGAGGCTTGATCTTAAGTCTTTAGTTGTGCCAGATTGCACAATTGTAATTAGGAGAATTATCTAGCCTGCAAGCTCGGTAATTATGATATGTGTATTTATTTATCAAAGCAGTTTTAATACAGGCAAAACTATGAATATATATTGTGATAAATCGAAACTTAATCCTCTGAAACTACCCCGTCATATAGGAATAGTTATGGATGGAAATGGGAGATGGGCTTCAAAAAAACACTTACCTAGAATTGCAGGGCATCGCAAAGGCGTCGAACGCGTCCAAGAAATTACAGAGTTTTGCGGGAATATTGGCATTGAAGCCCTAACCTTATTTGCTTTTTCTGATGAAAATTGGCGCCGACCAGAAGAAGAGGTAGGTGGTATCATGGGCTTATTAAGATGGTACATCCGAAAAGAGCATAAAAGAATTACTGAAAATAATGTAAGATTTAGGGTTATTGGAGATCGTAGAAAACTTTCTTCAGATATCATAGAATTAATTTCAGCACTTGAAAAAGACACTTTTCATAATACGGGGATGTATCTCTGCGTTGCGTTAAGTTATGGCTCTCACGGTGAAATCCTTAGAGCTGTAAGAAAAATTGTTGAAAAAGTAAAAGAGAACCTCATTTATCCTGATGACATTGATGAGCAAATTTTCGAAAGTTGTTTGGACACCCAAGGCCTTCCTCCCCTTGATATGTTTATAAGAACAAGTGGGGAATATCGTGTAAGTAATTTTTTACTTTGGCAACTTGCTTATGCTGAGCTTTTTTTCAATGAAGTATTGTGGCCTGATTTTGATACAGAAAAGTTGATCGAATTATTAAAACAATACTCCCTAAGAGAAAGACGTTTTGGAATGACTCCCGAGCAAGTTTCATTAAAGCAAAATGAATCTGCTATTTATTTAAAGAGGTAAAGTAACAAGAATGGAAATTCTCCAATCTATTTTTTCTAATACAATTGTTGCCTTTATTATTTTGATAGGCGTTGTTGTTTTTGTCCATGAATTAGGACATTTTCTAGCAGGTAAAGCCTTTGGAATTGAAGTGGAAGAGTTTAGTATTGGATTTGGACCAAAAGCATTTTCTATACGTAAAGGAAACACAGATTATCGAATCAATTGGCTACCACTTGGTGGTTATGTTCGATTTTATGGTTCCGACATTGAACAAACTGTTCCTTTAGAAAAAAGAGAAAAATCTTTTTTACATGCAAAGGTTCATAAAAGAGCGATCGTTTCTTTCGCAGGACCTTTTGCTAATTTTGTTTTAAGTTTTATTGTAATGACATTTATCTACTTTCATGGACTCCCTTTTAAACCAGCAACTATTTATGTTTTACCTAATTCAGTTGCAGAAAAGTCTGGGTTAAAAACAGGGGATAAAATATTAGCTATTGATAATAAAAAAATTGAAAATTGGTCCGATCTCTCATCTAAAATTAATTCTTCTCCTGAAAAAAACCTATCACTTCAAATTGAAAGCAATGGATTAAAAAAAGAATTAAAAATCACTCCTTCTAAAGAAGAAATTGAAACAGCATTAGGTAACAAACAATCCTCTGGCAGAATTGGCATATCCGCTCTTTTCAATTCTTCTCATGTTTATGTTAGTAAAAATAGTTTTTTTCAAACAATTGGATTACAAAATGGTGATCAAATTACCAGAATTCATGATAAAAAAATTCAGTTTTTTTATGAAATAACTCAGAACCTAGAAACCGTTACCCAATCTCAATCTGATTATTCTCTTGCAGAAAAAATTCATTTTAATAAAATGAAAAATATAAATTTTGAAATTGAATTCTTAAGATTAAATAAAAAAGAAACACTTCATGTTTCTTTAACTGACCCCAATATTAAAAAGTGGTCTGAAGACTATTTAAAAAACAAATCAACTCAAAAAATAGATTGGTCAAAAGATCTTATTTCGTCGGATCAAACAATTTCAAATTTTCAAACAATGCCCATAAATGACAAACTCTTGCCTGCTATGGAAGCCTGGAAAAACTGTGGATTAAAAGCAGGTGATACTATTTATTCTATTGAAGGTGTTGGTCGTATTTTTTCTATATTGCAAATATATTCATGGCTAGATTCCGCTCCAAAGTCAGCACAAGTAAATCAAAATAAACCTGAAAAATTAAATGTTCAAATGCAACTTTTAAATAAAAATGGAAATTTAGAAAATTTAAAATGCTCTATTCCTTTAAGAAACGGATTTGATCATTTAAATCGAACGCAATTATTTATGGATTTTCCTATCCAATTTATGTCACAAAGCGTTACAATGCCTAATGAAATTTCTAAAGCAATTTCATTTTCTGAGGCCGTTCAAAAAGGATATCAAGCCGTCTTAAATCAACTTTATTTAACATATAATGCAATTAAAATGTTATTTACAGGCTCTATTCCTTTATCCAATTTAGGTGGACCTATCGCTATTGCAAATGTGGCAGGAGAAGCGGCAAAAGGCGGTTTCATTATTTTTTTAATGACTATGGCTTTTATAAGCACTAATATTGGCATGATGAATTTACTTCCGTTACCAGCACTTGATGGCGGTTATTTATTTTTAAATGCTGTTGAAGCTGCTTTTGGAAAACCATTACCAAAATCTGTCCAATTAACAGTCCAACGGATTGGAATATTTATTATATTAGGTCTTTTTATTATTGTATTTTACAATGATATATTAAGACTAATTCGTTTTTAATTTAAAGGAACAGTTTGTGTTCATAGAACAGTTACAATTTCCATTTGCACTTATTCTTACTCATAGACGAGGTGTTGGTATAATCATTTGTAAAAATAATTTAGAATTAAAATCTTTAATACTAAATGACTCTGGTTTTACAAATATAATAAATTCAAAAATAAATTTAATAGATTCCAATATAGAATATTTTTTAACGGAACAAACTTTATTTTCTAGAGTCATTGGAAAAACAGCAGAAAATTTATTTGCAGTTTATCAAAAATCACTTAAAATTGTTTCTTTAACTTCTCAAGATATAAAAACAATCATTGTTGGAGTGGGCCCAGGCTCTTTTACAGGCTTAAGACTTGGATGTGCTTTTGTAAATGGACTCAAAACAGGGTCAAAAGAATTAAATTTATTACCTGTTTCCACATATTTAACAAATGAATTATTAGATATTTGTAAATTTAAAAATTGTGAATTTGAATGTAAACAACAATTAGGTGAATTTGACTTAGATGATGAATCAACAGGGTTTATCACCTTTTTTGATCTTTATTTTAGTCTTAAAAAAGCATGGGAAGAAAAACGATATTATGTTGAATCACTCTCTCCTGAATATGGAAAAGAGCCAGGTCCTGTCTTAAAATTAAGAGAAGGAAATCTTTTATGAATCCAGAATTACATGATAATTTAAATAATAAAGAAAATAATAATGTATCTCATCTTTTAGATAAAAAGCGTAAAGTGAAATCCAGTATTTATTTGTTACCTAATTTAATCACTTCAGCTTCTCTCTTTTTTGGTTTACTCGCTATAAAATATTCGATTGATGGTAGAATGAATGGAAACATGCAAGAATTTGTTTTTGCAGCTTATGCCATTTTAGCTGCTGGACTTTGCGATGGTCTAGATGGGAGTGTGGCACGCCTAACACATACTCAAAGTTCTTTTGGAGTCCAACTAGACTCTTTGTGTGATCTTGTTTCTTTTGGAATTGCCCCCGCCATTGTCATTTATAACTATGCATTAAATGATTTTTTCAGACTTGGGTTTTGTGTTGCCTTTATTTTTGCAGCATGTGGAGCTTTACGTTTAGCACGCTTTAATGTGCAAAGTGCAATGGGCAAAACAAGTGGTAATTTTACAGGTATTCCAATACCTATGGCAGCAGCTCCCCTAGCTGTATTTATTATGGCACAAAATGAACTTGCTTCTTGGACTCTTGCCGATCATTCCAAATGGGAAGTTCTCCTTGCGCAAACTTTAACAACTCCTGAAGTTAGAAATATTACTTTATTAATAATTATGTTTTTACTTGCACTGGGAATGGTATCCACTTTTGAGTATTTAAGTCATAAATCTATGCGGTTACCAAGAAAAAGACCCTTTCGTGTTTTATCTGCCGTATTAATTATATGTGCCATTATATTTATTTTACAATTTGTTGTTTCCTTAGCTCTGTTTTTAATAATATACTGTTTTCATGGTCCTGTTTTATGGATTTTCACAAGAAAAGATAAAGCAGAAGAAGAAGAGGAACTATTTGAAGCAGGAAATAATTCGGAGTAATATTTTCAAGTTGAGGTTTTCATTATGCTAGAGTTAACAATTGGAATTGTTGGTGCAACAGGAGTTGTGGGACAAACCGCATTAGATATTCTTACCGATGATTTTTCTGGATTTAAAGTTAAAAAATTAAAATTATATGCTTCTCGCGCTTCTGCGGGAAAAACAATTTCTTTTAAAAATAATAAAGTAACAATAGAAGAACCGTCGCTATCTTCTATGCTAGAATGCAACGCACTTTTATTTGCAACAGATGCTTCCATTTCAAACGAATATATTCCTAAATTAGCAGAAAAGGGCATTCTTTGTATTGATAAATCATCTGCTTTTCGAGCTCATCCTTCTGTTCCTTTGGTTGTTCCAGAAGTAAACGGAAATTTATTGACCCCTGAAAATCTTTCAAAATTTCCAGTAGTCGCAAGTCCAAACTGTTGCACCATTCCGCTTGTGATTGCTTTAAAACCGTTACAAGAAAAATTTGGATTAAAGCGCGTTATTGTTTCTACTTATCAAAGTGTATCAGGCGCTGGAAAACCAGCAATTGATATATTAACCGATGAATCTAAAAACTTTTTTGTAAATCATGATCTTACTTGTGGCAAATCGGAACTCTTCCCAAAGTCTATTGCATTTAATGTCATGCCTTATGTAGCAGGCATTTTAGAAAACGGGGATACCGATGAAGAATCTAAAATCATTTCTGAGACAAGAAAAATTCTTTCTTCTCCCAATTTACCACTTGCTGCCACCAGCGTTCGGGTTCCAACATTTGTAGGTCACGGCGAATCTGTTACTTTAGAATTCTCTTCAAAAGTAACAGCTGCACAAATTAAAGATGAGCTCTCTCATTTTCCAGGCATTTGTGTTATCGACGAAAAGTCCATGTTAAATGAAGATTTAAATCATTATGGGATGTTTGTTACTCCTCGCGAAGCTCATGGAAAAGACGAAGTTTTTGTCAGTCGTATTCGCAAAACAGATGTCTTTGAAAATGGGATTTCTCTTTGGATTGTTTCGGATAATCTTCGCAAAGGCGCTGCATTAAATGCAATTCAAGTCATAAATACTTGTGCCTTAAATGGCACAATTCAATCAATTTTAGCAAAATAATTTTTGAAAGAAATAAAATGAAAAACCTATTTTCATTGATATATGTAGTTGTTGTCTGTTTATTTACGAGTTTTACGTATGCTCAAAGTTTAGCACCATGTTCGGATTGTACGCCTTCGGCGGCAACTATTCAAATTTATGCTCCTAATATTAGTACCCCTACTTTTGCGCCTCCCTCACAATACCAAAAGGCAGATTCAATAGGCAAATTAGTTCTAACTTATCCAATATCGATAAGCATTCCAAGTGGGATTACTTTTAAACATGATCCAACACAATGGGGCGTTGCCATTGGAGCAACAACTGGGAATTATCTTAAATACTATCAAGTAGCTACTTTTTCAAATGGGATTACAGTAACCTCTGATTTAGGAGGATTTAATACTTCTACTTATAAAGGTTCGATTAAAGTTACAATTGATTTTACCAAAGCAAATAATATTTTACCAAACGATATCATTGGAGCCATTTCAAATGGCGGCATACAATTTACGCCATTTTATAACGGAATCTCAACTCCTGGGGGAACAAGCTTTTATTGGCAGGCAGACACGGGTGCAATGGTAAATGCTCCTAGTATTTCTGTAAAAGCTCAAGACAGTGCTTTTGTTGTTACGCTATCCGCGCCTTCTAGTTTAAACGCCGTTGAGCAAGCAACTCAAGGAATATTAACAGCAACAGCAAACCCTAATACTTTATCCGGTTACGTTATTGTCTATTGGCTTGATAAAGACGCAAGTGGAAATTCCACTGGCTGTGGAGCAAGTCCTGGAAATTGGCAATTTGCTATGAATTCTGTTTCTTTAAAAACGGCTTCCACCACTCCTTATACTTGCACCTACACACCCTATCAATCCAGTTTTATGTCTGGAGGATTATCAAGTGCAATTGGTTGTTCAACAGTTGCCCCTGCAAGTCTCTTTGCTACAAATTCAATTTCATTAACAGGAGATTTAGCGGCAATCCCCTACACTTCAGGTATTACCAATCCTTCACAAATTTCAAGTGACAGTAACGGAACACCTTCAGGTTGTTACAATGTTGTTTATGTTCCAGGATCACAAAGCTCATGGAGTAAAGGCAATATCAGCAATGGAGCGATTTACGGAGTTATGGCATGGGCTCTTAATAACGCTTATGACTCAAATTCAAAAACATTATCCCCGAACTATAGCCTTGCTCATTCTAATATTAGTTACGTTACGGGAATCACTCTTCCTTTAGCAAGTACAGATAAATCTCCTAATTTACCAAAAACGAAAGATTGTTTTGTAGTAACTGCGGCTTCTGGTGATATAAATAGTGATTCCGTTTTTTATTGGCGAGTTTTAAGAGATACCTATCTTACGCCCATGGGAATAACTCCTTTTTATTATAAACATGCTCAAGTTTGGGCAAATTGGCTTGATGAAAATCCAAAATTTAAGCCCGCATTTAATCTGTTTTTTGAATATTCAGGAAAAACACTTTATAGAATTTCGGGTTATGCTAAAAAATCAGTTGAATTTTTTGAGTCTCTATTTGAAAAAGTAAGTTCTGTTTGGAATCAAAAAGCTTCTGCGCAAGAAATTCCGGAGTCTCCATTACAAAACGAAATAAAAGAAATTCCAAATATAAAAACAGAAGAACCTGCTAAACAAGAAAATTTAAATAACAGCGACGACAAAAGTAAAGTTGCAGAACCTGCTAAACAAGAAGAGCCCACTAAACAAGAAAATTTAAGTAACACCGACGACAAAAGTAAAGTTGCAGAGCCTGCTAAACAAGAAGAGCCCGCTAAACAAGAAGAGCCCGCTAAACAAGAAGAGCCCGCTAAACAAGAAGAGCCCGCTAAACAAGAAGAGCCCGCTAAACAAGAAGAGCCCGCTAAACAAGAAAATTTAAGTAACACCGACGACAAAAGTAAATTGGATGAATCTCCCCAAAAAGATGTCATAAATAAAAATATTATGCCACCTTCCATTGATAAACCTAAGAAAGATAAAGAAACATACAAATCGAATGCAATCTCAAATAAAGATAAACAGCCAAATTATGATTTATTTATAACAGGCGGAATTTTAATTCCTAACGAGGATAAAGTTTATTATGATAAATACGACAATTCTCAACCAACGGGACATGTCGAATTAGGTTCAAATTATCTATTTTGGTTTGGAAATGTTGGTTTATCAGCTGGAATTCAAGGTCGATATTTATTCAATACAAGCACAAGTAGCTCAACAATGCTTGGCACACAGCAAACCTACACAAGAAAATTTTACGCATTGACTGCCGAAGCCTTATTCGGTTTAAGGTACCGAAATCCAAGTTGGTCTTATCTTCAACCAGGAATATTTGTTGGAGTAGGTGGTACCCGTTTTAGAGAAGATGCTTCAACGGACGGATCAAATAGTACGACAAACAAGCCACTAGGAATCACTCAATATAGCCCTATATTTGAATTTGGTGGAAATTTAGACATTAGTTTGGTTCCCATATTTGATATTTATCCTGGTGAATTAGGTATTTTTTTAACAGATATTTTATTTAGAGTTTCTGCTTCTTATAACGTCAATCCAACCCAAGCGCTGTCTTCTACTGGATTGTTAATCCAAGGTGGTTTTGTATTTTTGTTAGAATAAAAAGACTAGCCAACATTTCTTCGAAACCACATTCTATCCTTCTCAAATATAAGACAAGGATAGATTAAACGGTTAAAGTCTCGCCAATACTTATCAATTGATAAATCTACAGTACGCGCATATCTCATATTTTTAATAATATCTTGTATTATCCAATAAACATCAACAGGAATAAAAACTTCAAGTTCTGGTATCGTTTTATCTGCTTGTATGGGATCGGGCCTTAATTCTGGTATATCTGCAATGGTTAAAAATCTTTGTATCATTTCAAATACCTCATAAAAATGGGGTTTGCCTTACGTTTCGGATAATTTACGTTAGTATTTAATATGGAAGAAATTTGATTTTGGAGGATTGCTGTGAATTTAAGAAACTTTTGGGAAAGAGGCGGATTTAAAGTACTTGCTGTTGCAAGATTGGGCTCCTGCAGTTACTCGCTCGTATTATATATCTTAAATTGTTATGCAGCGGGAATTGATGAAATTGTATCGAGCACAGTTGAGCTTTCTATATTATTAGGAGTTCCCGAAAGACAAGTAAAATTAGCGGTTGAAGAGTTATCAGAAAGTAACATTCTAAGCGTAACAAAAAAACATGAAAAAACTCTTGTTCTAAAAATGAACCTTGATCCCGAAAAATGGAAAAATCTGAGAAGCACTCCCGAACCAAATAAAAGAATTCTTGGAGATGCAAAAAATCTACATTCACTTATTCCACAAAAAAAAATAAATTCTAAAGTTCGACCCGTTAAAGTTTCCTTATCAAGTGAAGAAGCTCTTATTTTTCCAAAAAAAATGAACTCAAAAAATAAAAAAACAGATGAGAATAATAAAACTTTAGATGAAGAAGTGAATAAAATTTTAGATATTTTTGGAAAATACCATAAAGAAAAAATAGATTTAAATAAAGAAACAAATTTTGCTAAGTTATTATTAGAAAATCACCCTACAGATCAAATTATTTCACTAATTCAATTTTTTTCAAAAGAAATACCTTCCCTCTCTATGTTGGTAGGTGCATGGTTTCATTATATGAATAAATATAGAGAAGAAACATCTGAAGTTGACGATCTTAATGCTTTTAGAAAAAAACACGAAGTGTTTGATGAAAAGATCAGAAACCTAGCAGCATTCGAATTAAAGAAAATTCAAAAAGAGAAAAAAAATATATCTGCTGACGAAGAATTATTACTTCATATATTAATTAGACATGAACAACCACGAAAACAACTCTATTGGGCTTTAAAAGCAAGAGAGAGGTATCCATCTTTAAAAGTTTTTTTAGATAGAGCAAAAGATTCTGTTAATTTAAACTAAACAGAAAAATAGAAATAAAATTTGACATGTTTATTTTTGAAATCTATTTTGGTACTTTGCAGACTAATGAATTTTTAACTAAGGAGATGTTAATGATCGTCAATAAGGTTACAAAGTTATACTTGTTTTCAACACTCATAGCTTTTCCTTTTTATGCACTTGCAGATACAAAAAGTCCCGATTCTCAAAAACAAGGTACTCTTGTGGCTGCTGCAGAAAGTTTACAAAACTATGTAATCGATCAAGATCATTCTAAAGTTTCTTTTGAAGTAGCTCACCTTGTTATAAGTACAGTAACAGGAGATTTCAAAAAATTTAAAGGAACATTTAAATTTAATCCTGAAGATTTATCTCAAACTCAAATTGAAGCAACCGCTGAAGCAGCATCAGTCGATACATCTGTAAAAAAACGTGATGATCACCTAAAAAGCGCCGATTTTTTCGATGTTAAAAAATTTCCAACGATGTCATTTAAATCAACGTCCGCTAAAAAAACAGGTGATAATACATTTGAATTAGTAGGAGATTTAACTATTCGAGGGGTTACAAAACAAGCAACTTTTAAAGTAACTCACAAAGGTCAAATCAAATCAAAAGAAAAAGTAATGCAAGCCTTTAAAGCGACAACAGAAATAAATAGAAAAGATTTTAAAGTCAATTTTCAAAATATTGTTGAAGCAGGGCCTGTTGTAGGTGATACTGTTACGATTAATATTTCTTGTGAAGGTGCACGTTCCGTTAAATAAATCTGTTATGATCATGTTCTAATTTATTTTATTTCCTAAAGGAGGAATTGTATATGTCAAGTAAGAATAAACTATTAGTATGTGCTGCTGTTGCTGGTCTTTCTGTTGGTATGGTTTCCGCTGCAAGTGCTGCAGAAGTGAATTGCTGGGGAGTTAATAGCTGCGGTGGGATATCTGCAGGTAAAGATAAAGCACAATGCGCTGTAGATGCAAAACAAGTAGAAGCTGCGAAAAAAGAATTTGGTGACAAATATGCAAAAGCAACTGCTCATAAATGCGGTGCTGAAGCTAAATGCGCTGGAAAAGGTGGAAATTTAAATTGGACAAAAGTGAAATCAAAAGAAGAGTGCAAAACACTTGGTGGGTTTTTAATGAATAAAGAAGGCAAAATTGAAAAACTTTAATTTTTAATTTCATTTTAAACAATTGGGAGCAATTATGAAAAAGAGAGAAATTTTTTTAGCTGCTGCATTAAATGGAATTTTTTTAAGTGCAAAAGCAGATTCTCCTGCTGAAACAATTGTTACCCAAGAAGTTGAAAAATGTTATGGAATACAAAAAAAAGACCAAAATGGATGCTCTATTGATAAAGAAGAAATTGCCGCTGCAAATGCTGCATTCAAAAATAAATACAAAAAAAGTACAACTTTTGAATGCGCCGGTAACGTTCCAGGTTCTAATAAACAAGGGCATCTTGCTTGGGTCTATGTTGCGAAAGGATCTTGTCATAAAATTGAAGGCGGGTTTTTAATTAAAAAAGACTCTAATGGAAAAAAAATAGTGGATAAAGGTTAATATGTGTGGCTTCTTCTAAATGCAACTCCGAT
>NZ_JBIPMD010000279.1:0-3916 GCF_044369315.1 Silvanigrella sp. | reverse complement strand
TTATCTAAACTCGCCATTACCAACGCTCCAATGATAGCACCAAAGATGGTTCCAACCCCTCCCATGGTACTTGTGCCCCCAATAATGGCTGCTGATATCGCATCTAATTCAAAATTTTGTCCCGCTGAAGTTGTCGCTGCATTTAATCTTGCTGTTAAAATAATTCCTGCAACAGCAGCTAAAGATCCCATTAAAACAAAAACACTTAATGTCCTTTTCTTAATATGAATTCCCGATAATTTAGCGGCCTCTAAATTTCCGCCCATAGCATATAGATGTCTGCCAAAAACAGTATTGTTCGTTACAATAGAAAAGATAACCGCAAGTCCAAATGCAATAAGAACGGCATATGGTATCCCCATATAAAAAGCCATAATACAAAAAAATGTTGCTATTATGATAGAAAAAAAGACAAGTTTTAAAATTTCCAAAGGATAAGGTAACACTTCAAATCCATACTTTAGCCGAGATTTTCTCTTTTTAATTTGAAGATAAACAAATATAAATATGCATAAAATTGCAATTAAAATAGAAACGTCATTAAAAGGAGGAGCATCTCCTGCATAAAATTTTCCGTTTAATAAAAAATGAAATCCTGTTATGGGATCTCCAAAATTATTTTTAACAACGTTACCTAAGGAGTCTAATTGGGTTGCAGGAGAAAATAAAAAAGTCGGGACATATCCTTGTCCAAAGGCTTTAAAAGAATCATTCATAGGACCAATTGTCCTACCCTCTGTAATTCCTAAAATTGCTCCTCGGAAGGCTATCATACTCGCTAAAGTAACAATAAAAGCTGGGATTTTTCGATAAGCTACCCAAAAACCATGCCATAATCCAACAATAGCGCCTATTAAAATAGCAGCAAGAACTGTAGGTATTGTTGGCCAATTATAATTTACTTGTAAAATAGCCGCAGCAGCTCCTATAAATCCAGCAACAGATCCGACAGATAAATCGAGATGACCCGCAACGAGAACCATAGTCATACCTATAGCTAAAACACCTATCGTAGCACTCTGTAAAAATAAATTAGATAAATTACGAGGAGATAAAAATAACGAACCCGTTAAAAAAGTAAAAGTAACACATATAACAAGTAACGCAATTACCATGGTATATTGACGAATATTTTTTTTAAAAGATTGAATTAAAAAATGATTCGCATCAAATTTTAAATTTTCAATTATTTTATTTAATGTTAAATTCATTAAAAGTACTTTCTATAACAAATGACCAGTTGCATATTGCATAATAGTCTCTTGATTTGCATTTTTTTGCAAAATATCTCCTGAAATTTTTCCATTATGCATGACTAAAATTCTATCGCTCATGCCTATTATTTCTGGTAATTCAGAAGATATCATTATTATACATAAAATTCCTTGGTCTAATAATTGATTCATAATATTATAAATTTCAGATTTAGCACCTACATCAATTCCTCGCGTAGGTTCATCTAAAATTAATATTTTTGGTTTTGTCATTAACCATTTTGATAAAACAACTTTTTGTTAATTTCCTCCACTTAAGTTACCAACAAATTGTTCAATTGTATTTGTTTTAATTTTTAAATCACCAACAAATTTACGAGTAGAAAATATCTCTTTATTTTTATCCATAATTCCATAATTTGAAATTTTTTCTATACTGGATAGAGTTGTATTTTCTTTTATATCCATGCCAAGCACAAGACCAAAACGTTTTCTGTCTTCAGATACTAAAGCAAGACCAGATTCAATAGCATCGGATTCATTTTGAATTGTTACTTTTTTACCTTCAATATACAATTCACCACTTGTTACCTTAACCCATGCTCCAAATATGCTCATCGCTAATTCAGTGCGCCCTGCGCCCATGAGACCAGAGATACCAATAATTTCACCTTTATTTATTTGAAAACTGACATTATCTATTACTTTTAATCCCGTTTCAGGATGCAAAACGGTCCAATTTTTAATTTCAAAAATTGTTTTCCCAAATTCACGATTTTCTCTAGGGTAAATATTGGTTAATTCTCGTCCAACCATTTTTGAAATTAATTTTTCTTCGCTTAATTCATTTACGAGATCACTTGATATTGTTCTACCATCACGAAGAATTGTAATGTGATCTGCTATTTGAAAAACTTCTTTTAATCTATGAGAAATATAGATACACGTTTTTCCTTTCACTCTTAATTCTTTGATGATTTCAAGTAAATTATTAGCTTCTATTTCAGTAAGAGCAGCAGTAGGTTCATCTAAAATTAATATATTCGCATTTTTTGCAATTGCTTTTGCAATTTCAACTAATTGTTGTTCGCCTACACCTAAGCTCGAAACTTTTGCAGAAGGATTCACATTTAATTTTACTTCTTTCAAAATATCTTTTGTTTTAGAGTAAGCTAAATCCCAGTCTATAAATAAACCTTTGGTAATTTCATGTCCCAAAAAAATATTTTCACAGACTGTCATCTCTTTTACTAAAGCGAGCTCTTGATATATTATTGCAATTCCTGCATTTTCACTATCAATTGTACCTGAAAAATTTTGTAATAGATTGTCTATAAAAATCTCGCCTTCATAGGAGTCATTGGGATAAAATCCACTTAATATTTTCATTAAAGTAGATTTTCCCGCTCCATTTTCTCCACATAAGGCGTGAATTGTTCCTTTTTCCACAGAAAAATTTACATTAGACAATGCCTTTACATTACCAAAACTTTTTATGATATTTTTCATTTCTAAGGCAAATGGATTCAATTTCTCGTCTCCGGAAAATCACAATTTTAAATTTTATTTAATATATTTATATACATCTTCTTTTTTAAATAAACCAGATTGAATCATTTCTTTATCAAGATTATTTTTATCTACAACAATAGGAGCTAAAAGAACGGAAGGAACATCTATTTTTCCATTATTTGTTTTACCGTTTGTATTCACAGGCTTATTTTCTGCCATTTCTATAGCAACTTTTATTGCTTCCGCAGCTAATTTCTTTTGATCTTTATAAACAGTCATAGATTGTGTTCCAGCAACAATTCTCTGT
This sequence comes from Silvanigrella sp., assembly GCF_044369315.1. Classification (NCBI taxonomy): domain Bacteria; kingdom Pseudomonadati; phylum Bdellovibrionota; class Oligoflexia; order Silvanigrellales; family Silvanigrellaceae; genus Silvanigrella; species Silvanigrella sp. The sequence continues at coordinate 883 of NZ_JBIPMD010000279.1, read as the reverse complement.
GCTGCAGTTAATTCTCCATCTTGACCTGTTACAATTACTTTCCCTGCTAATTTTTGAGCTGCTAGTGCCTGAACAACCGCTCCAGCTGTATTATCATTAGGGGCAACAACACCTTGAATATTATTTTTATTTGCTGTTAAAGAGTTTTCCATAATTTTTTGAGCCACACTGGGCTGCCAATCCGTTATAGGTTGCTCTGTAACAACTTTTAAGTTTCCATTTTTTATAAGTGGTTGTAAGTGAACTAAAGCTCCATCCTTAAGTAATTTTGAATTGTTATCTGTAGGAGCACCAGAAAGTAACACAATATTTCCTTTGGAAAGATTTTTTGCTATATATTCGCCCTGAAGTTCCCCTATTTTTACGTTATTAAACGAAACATACATATCCAAATTTGAATTTAATACGAGGCGATCGAGTGAAATTACTTTCACTCCCGCTTTATGCGCGGTTGTTACAAGTGAGGCGGCTGCTGCTGCATCTTGAGGCGCTAATATTAAAATATCTATTTTTTGAGAAAGTAAATTATCAACTTGAGAAGCTTGAACGGAGGCATCTTGGTCGGCAACTTGAATAAATATTTTAGCCCCGCTTTTTTTCGCGGCTTCTTCAAGACCTTGTTTATATCTTACCCAACCAATATCTCTTTGTGTAGGTAAAGAAACACCAATTCGAATTTCTTTTGAGTATGCAGAAATGGAAAAAGTAAAACCAACTAATGAAAGGAAGACAAATGAGCGGCGTGTAAGCTTATTCATAATAGCTCCTAATAAATATATGCCAGTTAAGAGTTGAGAATGTGTTTTTAGAAAAAGAATATGTACTTAAAAAGGCATGCAGAAAATCTTCCGAAAACATGGACAAGCAAGCCCTTTGTTGAACG
>NZ_JBIPMD010000006.1:0-37334 GCF_044369315.1 Silvanigrella sp. | reverse complement strand
GTGGTCTTGAACAAGTGGACGTTGAATCCGTTTCTGCTGGTGACATTGCTATTGTTGCCACTGGTTTAAATGACCTTGCCATTGGTGATACCATTTCAGATGCTTCAAACCCAGAAGCTCTCCCAAGAATTGAAGTCGATCCGCCTACAGTTGGAGTGGAAGTCAGTGTAAACACTTCTCCTACAGCAGGCCGCGAAGGAACTTATTTAACAAGTAATAAACTTGGTGAGTTTTTGCATAAAGAAGCTATGAATAACGTGGCACTAAAAATTGAAAATACAGATTCTCCTGAAGTTTTCATATTAAAAGCACGTGGTGAACTTCAAGTTGCCATTGTTATGGAAAACCTTCGTCGTTCCGGTGGCGAATGTATGGTTGCCCGTCCTAAAGTAATTACAAAAACAGTTGATAGAGTAGAATTAGAGCCTGTTGAAAGAGTTGTTCTTGATGTTCCAGACAATAGCGTTGGCTCAGTAACAGAAAAACTTTCTATTCGCAAAGGCCGTCTTGAAAACATGCAAGCTTTTAATAATGGTCGCACGCGCATTGAATTTAGCATCCCAACTCGTGGTTTACTTGGTTACCGCAGTACTTTCTTAACAGACACAAAGGGCGAAGGCTTAATGTCAAGTTACTTTGAAGGTTGGGAACCGAGCCGTGGAAACTTTTTATCTCGTGTAAACGGTTCTCTTATTGCTGACCGCAACGGAAAAACAACAGAATATGCACTAAGCGGTCTTGAAGAACGCGGACGCTTATTTGTTGCTGCTGGTGAAGAAGTTTATGAAGGTATGATCATTGGGGAACACAATCGCGACTCCAACCTTGACGTGAATGCTGTTCGTGAGAAAAAACTAACAAACATGCGCGCTTCAGGATCCGATGACTCCACAAAACTTTCTCCAATTACAAAACTAGGCCTTGAAACCGCTTTGGACTGGGTTGAAGATGATGACTGGATAGAAATTACACCAAAAAATATTCGTATTCGTAAACGAATTTTAGCTGCAAACCAACGCAGTGTTTCAAGAAGAGAAAAAGGGGAGTAAAATTTACTCTCCTTTTTTTATACTTTATAGTTCACCCCGATTGGAAATATTGCACCAATAAGGGCTTTAGATATGACAAATGTTGAAACGACAAATAATGAATCTGACTTTCTCCTCACCCAATGGTTATCTCAAGGCAAAGAGCTTCCTCCTCATTTAAAACCCGCTTTAGAACGATTGAGCAAAGAGCATTGTTCAGGCATTTCAATAAAACAACTTGAATCCCCTATGATGAAACAATTTCGCACAGCAAAAGAAGAAGTTCCCGATGCTCTGCTTTTTTTTAGAATGGGAGATTTTTATGAACTCTTTGGAATTGATGCCATTATTGCGTCTGATATTTGTGGATTAACCTTAACTTTAAGGGATAAATCAAGTGATAATTCCGTTCCTATGGCAGGCGTGCCTGTTGTCGGTTATAAAAATGCTTTGAAAAAATGTGTTCAATCTGGCTTTAAAGTTGCGGTATGTGATCAAATAGAAGACCCAAGACAAGCAAAAGGAATTGTAAAAAGAGAAATTACTCGAATAGCAACACCTGCTGTACCAGGTAATCTTGACGAAGAAGATTCTAATAACGAAACAAAATTTGGTTGTTACCTTGCAAGCGTAATTGAAAATAAAAAACTTTTTACTTTATCTTATGTTGATGCATCAACAGGTGAGTTCCGCATTACCTATAATTTAAATGAAACTTTACTGACTGAAGAAATAGCAACCGTATCACCACGTGAATTATTAATTCCGCAAAATATTCATGAAAAAATAAGCTCTATTTTAAAAACAATTCAACAAAGAAACATAACGACAATAAATTCAATAGAAAGTTGGATTTTACGTTCCGAGTCCGCTTGTAAAGAATTATTTTGCGAGTTTTTTCTTGAAAAAGATTTTCATCGTTTTGGTTTAACAAATATTCCAAACAGCCTACAATCAATTTGCTCTATCCTACAATATTTAAAGACAACTCAAAAAAACGTATTAAAAAACATCCAAAATATTAAAAAATACGAGCTATCTACCCATTTAATTGTAGATGAAGGAACAAAAAGACATTTGGATTTTTTCTTTACAGCTTCTGGTGAAAAAAAAGGAAGTCTTTTTCACTTTTTAAATAAATGCACCACAGCAACAGGAAGTAGACATTTATTACACCGTTTAAAATATCCATTTAAAAACAAAGAAGATGTTGAATTATCACAAATAAAAGTAAATGAAATCATAAATACACCAAATTTAATTCAAGATTTGATCGAAAATTTAAGAAATACAGCTGATATTGATCGTTTGTTATCAAAAGCAGCGCAACGTAACTTAGATGCAAGAGGAATGGCATGGTTAAGACAAACTTTAATTCATCTCCCCTTCATAAAAAAAATACTTGAAGATAAAAAAACAGCTCCCACTTTTAATGCTATTTTTTCTAATAATGAAATGATACAATCACTAGAACCCCTTACTGAATTATTAATAAAAGCACTGGCAGACGAACCCGCTGCTGTCATTGGCAAAGGGGGTATCATTTTTAAAGAAGGATTTTCAAAAGATCTAGACGAAGCCATTTCATTAACAACAAATTTTAATCAAATGCTTGCAGATCTTGAAAAAAAAGAAAAAGAACGTTCTCAAATTCCGACATTAAAAATTGGATATACTGGGGCATTTGGGTATTATTTTGAAATTTCAAAAGGGAAAGTATTACAAGCGCCAAAACATTTTATTCGCAAACAAACCCTTACAAATTGTGAGAGATATATCACTCCAGAGTTAAAAGAATTGGAAGAAAAATCTTTATCTGCTAGTGACAACCGAATTATATTAGAAAAAGAAATTTTAGAAAGTTTAAGAATTAAAATTCTAGAATTTTCTAGTACCCTTTGTGAAGCTTCAAACTTAATAGCAGAAATTGATCTCTCAGTTACTTTTGCAAATTTAGCTTTACAATATAATTGGTGCAAACCAAGCTTAACGGAACAAAATTTAACGAAATTAACAAATTCGACACACCCTATATTAACGGTTTTATCTAGCAATATGGAACCTTTTATAGCTAATGATATTACAATTGGCTGCGAAAATGAGAGTCATTTTAAAAATCCACTTATCCATTTGATCACAGGCCCTAACATGGCGGGTAAAAGCACCATCATGCGGCAAGTGGCTATTACACAAGTATTATGTCAAATGGGTTCTTTTGTTCCAGCAACAAGCGCTATAATGGGTATGACAGACAGAATTTTCACGCGAATTGGTTCTGCTGACAATGCTTTGAAAAACCAATCTACTTTTATGGTAGAAATGCTTGAAACTTCAAATATGCTTCGTTTTGCTACAGAAAAAAGTTTGCTTCTTTTAGATGAAATCGGCCGTGGCACCTCAACCTTTGATGGGCTGTCTTTAGCTTGGGCCATATTAGAAAGCCTGCACGATGATGTAAAAGCACGGACCCTATTTTCAACCCATTATCATGAATTGCAAAAGGTCGTCGCAGAGAAAACAAACATCATCCCAATGCACATGCAAGTATCTGAAAATATAATAAAAAATATTAATTTAGAAGTTAAAAAAGAAATTAAATTCACAAGAATTTATAAAGCCGGAGGATCTGGAAAAAGCTACGGTCTTCATGTTGCCGAATTAGCTGGTATACCAGAAAAAATCATACAAAGAGCGGAATCTGTTTTACAAACATTAGAAACGTCCCCAAATGAGAATATAAATAATAAAAACATAATGTTAAAAGAAAAACCCCTCTCTTCAAAAGAAGAGGAAATCCTAACGCAAAAAGAGAATTCTGAGAATGAAAAAAATAGCACGAAACTCACTAACTTTATTACAAATATTGACCCAAATTCGATTACCCCAAGAGAAGCTTTGGATATCCTTTATTCCTTAAAAACATTCCTAAACAAGAATAATGAGAACGAAATAAGCTTAAAAAACCAAGAGTTTCATAAAGTAGTTCATAAATCTCAAAATCCTTCGAAAAAGAATAAAGAACAATTACTCTCAAAAGAACAAACCCTCTTTTAACTTGACGCAAGAGCTTTGCTGTGCTTATTTGTCCTCTCATGTTTTGTTGAGTTGCTGCGTTGGCAAAGCGAAAGCCCAACGCTGCTGCCTGCATTTTATTTCACAAACTTCTTTAGGAGTTTTTCCATGGCAGTATCCACAGGTAAAAAAAAGCGTCGCTATTCCAGACCAAAACGCACGCTAGATCCACAAATCACTTTTGATTATAAAGACACACAACTTCTTCGCCGTTTTGTTACAGAACACGGTAAAATTGTACCTCGTCGTATTAGCGGCGCAAGCGCACAACAACAACGTGCTCTTACATTAGCTGTAAAACGCGCACGTACTATGGCTATTTTAAGCTACGGACAAGGAAGTGACTCTCGCTAATTAACGAGAATTCCTTACAAAAAAAAGAGCGACTTCGTAATTGAAGTTGCTCTTTTTTTGTTATAAACACAATTTTTGTTTTTATAACTCCCAAGGTCTTTTATAATGCTCAATAAGTTCATTCAAAAATCAAAACAACTCCCTGAATTCAAAAGATTTTTTATTTTAATTGCCATCTTGTTTATGTATGATGTGTTTTTCATAAGATCAAAATTATCGTTTATTAACAATCTATTATCAGGTAGATATTTTGTAAATTATATATTAAGTTTAATTGTTTTATCTTCACTTATTTTAATCATTCGCTGCCTCTTTAATAGAAACACTTTTACTAAACTACTAGGAAGCTTGTTTATTCTAGCTCCATTAGCCATCCAAACAGCTCACTACTCTTTTTATAAAATGCCCATAAGCACCTATGGCATCCGCTTTTTTGTAAGCGAACCTTTGTTAACAATTCAACTTGCCTTTGAAAATTTAAATTATTTTAAAATCTTTGGCTTTATTTTATTCTCTTTATTGATTCTTCTTTTATTATTCACATCTAATAATCAAATAAAATATAAAAAATTCCAGCTCGCCATTAATTTCCCCATTTTTGTATCTTTAACTATTTTATGTGGCATGAATTGGTATTTAATTTTGGATTATCAGCATCCTATTTCAGCAGCGTATGCCTCCATCCCTGAAGCAGGAAGATCCTTCTATTTTAAACAATTAAAAAAAAATAAACCCGAAATTTCTCTTGCACCTAATTCTAAAGAAGTTCCAAATATTTTATGGATTATTGGCGAATCCGTAGCTAAAAGTCATATGAGTTTATACGGATACCATAGAAAAACGACGCCAAATTTAGATAAACTAAAAGAAGCAGGAATTTTGATTCCTTTTCAAAACTCAGTGAGCATTGGACCACACACCTTAATTTCGGTTCCTTACATGCTTGTTGGCAAGCAGAATATCGATCCGCACGGAACCATATACTCAGCACCAAATATATTTGATTACGCTAAGGCAAGAGGCTACGACACAGCCTTTATCAGTTCACAAGATCTACGTTGGAAAAATTTTGATCAACTGAGTGGCAAAAATATAGTGGACTTTTATAAAGCAGGAACGGATTTTAGTGCAAATGTAAGTGTTTCTAAAGGCGCCGATGACTTAAAAGTATTGCACACTAGCATTTTACCTCATTTAAAACAAATGAGAGCACCTTTTTTAATGATTGCCCACATGGACGGAAGCCATTATCCTTATCATATTCATTCTGAAAAAAAGTACAAAAAATTCTTTCCTGAAACAAGTCCCAACGGAACAAATGCGTATGATAATACAATTGTTTATTCTGATATTTATTTAAATGAAATCATTACAGCAGCAAGAATAAAAGACCCAAATATCTGGATTTTTTACACAACAGATCACGGACAAAATGTCCCTCTTGCCAAAAAGGATTCGATGTTCAAAAGAGAACATGAGAAAAATTCAAGTCACTCTGAAAACAAATCTGAAAGACATATTTTTTCAACTTGGAAAGAAAAAATAACCGCTATGTTTGAAAAAACAGATGAAAATGATGACGAAGGAAAAATTATCTTCAATCAGGGTTACGATCCCGAAATTATCCATAATGCTTTTTTTGTTTTACCTCCCGAACCTTTTAGAATAAAAATTCAAAATAAAGAAACAGCACCCATCGCTCAGTCCGATATTTTTGCTACAATTTTAGATTTAATGCTTATTGAAAATCCGGTTTCCCCCTATAGATGGCTTATCTCTTTTAAATCATATTCCTGAAAACAGACTAAGAATATCCACAGGATTTGTCGTAACAAATGATAATGTTCCTGAATCCCAAGTTACGTTATCTGATAATTCATCTTATTTTATTGATTTTAGTAGAAAAAGCGTGAGTTATTCGGTAGATAAATCCGTAACTCCATTTGAAAAAGCACCACAAGAAATTCTTGATTTATTTGAACTGAATGAGAATGATAACAGACAAACTAAAATTTCTGCTGGATTATAAAGACAAATAAATAGAATATGAATTAAGAATCCGCTCTATTTAATATTTTAATAGCAACATTTGAATTTCCAGTTAAACTTCCATTTCCAAGTTCTCCACTATTGTAAAACCCGCCCCCAGCACCAAACATCACTATTTTTTAATAAGATACATGCTCTTCCATCAGAGACTGCAATATCTATTATATTTGAATTTGGCCAAGTTTTTGTTACTTTAGTTGCTTTATTTGTATCCGTAGTAGTTCCATTTCCTAAATTGCCATGAGCATTTCTACCCCAGCAATAAACATTCGCAAAGTCATCTGCAACGGCACATGCAAAATTTTCCACCGTTCCTGAAACACGAGCCCCACCCGATCCAATCATAGAAATACCTGATAATGGCTGATTTGAAGAGGCATTTATCACGGTATAACCCGTTACCGCATTTGCTGGTGCCGAGTTTGTTCCATTACCTAATTCTCCATAAGTATTTGTTGTTGAACCAAAACATTGAGCTGTCCCTGAACTTAAATTGATACAACCTAAAAACGGTGAGTTTGATGTTCCGCCACCTAAAACATTAGGCGTAGAAGAAAGAGAAACGGCAGTAGGTGTCGTTGCAAAATCCTGACCCCAACATTTTAAAACCCCTGATGAAATAATGGCGCAGCTATCATTATTTTGTGACATAAAAGAAACCGCCGTCCCTCCTAAAATTACGGAAACAGCTGTGGTAGATGCTACAGTAGTACCATTCCCTAATTGACCATTTGTATTTGCCCCCAGCATGAAATCACTCCTGAGGTATCCATCATACAAGAAAACCCATCATTCATTTGAATTGATTTTGCTATTTTTCCTGATGCATTGCTAACAGCTTGTGGAGTTGTTGCATAACTTGTTGTTACTCCATTACCTAAAACTCCGCTCGTTTGATTTCCCCAACATTTAAAACCGGAGTAGTAATAGGCGCAAGAAGAAGTTCTTCCCGAAACAACGGCAACAATAATGTCACTTGTTGAGGTTGGATTCACACTTGTTGCTAAATGTGGTGTTGCACTATTTACAGTTAAGCCATCACCTAATTGCGAATTATCATTTAGTCCCCAGCATTTTAATTTTCCATAAGTCATGACAACACAACCGCTTGCATCTCCGACCGTTATCAAGCCACTTTTGTTTCCAAATGTAGAATATTGAGGAACAATTCCCGTTATTAAAGCCTGATTGGCAAGATCTTGAAGAGATGCAAAACTATATAAACTTAAAGGATCATCTTTTTTACCAGGGTCTCCTAAGTCTAATAAATCAGAACAACTGTTTACTAAAAAAAAATTTAAAAAAATAAAAAACCAAAAATAATTTGATTTTTTCATAAAAACATTCCTATTGTAAAGTTGTAATTATATATTTCATAGTTACCAGTGTTAGCAGAAAAACTATTTCCAAAAGTGTCCTTATAACTATCACATTCCATATAACCTCTTGAATAAATAGCTGCAGGACCAAAATAAAACATCCCTAATTTAAATAAAACTGAAAAACCTAAACCATATAATAAATTTGTTGTTACGTTAGGATTCCCAGAAATTGTAGTTCCAGAAAATGAGGTATCTCTATTCCAATAATTATAAACTCCATAGTACCCATATGGATTTAATTGAAAATCAACAAAGGAAAAAGAAAGTTTATACGCAAAATCTAACCCTGCATAAATGGCATTGAATGTTGAATTTATTGTTCCGTTAGAATTGTCTAATGCTCCAGAATTGCTTGTTGCATATTCATATTTTCCGCCTATTCCAAAAGAAAAACTACTGCTTAACGGAAAAAATAATTTAGAAGAGCCGTTATATCCTGTATAAGAATTTCCACCAATTATAACTTAGGAATAGCCACCACTCAGTAAAAAATCGACTCTATTTTCAGAGCCTTAAGAACCACTATATTCATAATCTTGCGAGAATACCGGTGAACAAATTAAAGTAATAAAAAATGCTAAAATTATTTTTTTTAACATTAATCCCTCATTCACATTTAAATATATAAAATATTTTATATATATTTAAAAATAATTACAAAAGGAGAAAGTTTCTAGTTATAAAAATTACTAGAAACTTTCTCCCTATTTTTTTTAAAATTAGGGATTAAGGACTATCTTCTGTTGATATATTTACGAAATCTATTGCTTCAAAATCTGGATTTTCATTTCCTAGGCCATCAAAAATTGTAAAAGCGGAATTTCTTTTAACCCTACCTGTTTCATTTTTAATTGGTGAAGAAGTCGCTCTCTTTTTAAGTTTTTCAACTAATGTTGTTCTATTCATAGAAAGTAATTGAGCAGCTCTATTTTTATTATGATTCGTCCTTCTTAAGGCTTCAGAAATTAATCTGTTTTCAAATTCTTCTACGACTCTATAAAAATCAATGCCCGATCCTAGATCAATTTCTTTTTTAATAAATTGATCTATTTCACTAGGAAGATCCTCAAACATAGAAGGTCTATTAATTTGATTATGAACCGGATTTCCAGATTGAGATTGAGAAAAATTAGGATTAAAATTTTGCTGATTCGAATTTAATTGTGAATAATTATTATTCATTAATGATGAATTATTTTGGTTCTTTGAAAGAGTTGAACTATGATTATTATGTAAATTATTTTCTTTCGCAATTTGATGATTATAATTTCCGTGCGATTGATTATTTTGATGAGATATTTTAGAATATTGGTTTAAATTGGGCTGTGATAGATTATGGTATGAGTTTTGATTACTCATCGATAAAGAAGATAAATTTTGCTGTGCTTGAGTTGTTCTATCATAAAATGCATCTATGTTATCTGTAACTAAATTTCTTAATCTCGGCGGTAAATCACAAATATCTATACTTCCTGAATTTTTTAAAACAACAATACGCTCAATTAAATTTTCTAACTCTTGCGTATTATGCGTCCAAGAGTTTTGCAAAAGAGCATTCATTGCATCATGTGAAATTCCAAGAATTTTTTTAGATTTTATTTGATTGAATTTTTGTACAAAAAATTCAGCTAAAATAGGAATATCTTCCCTTCTTTCTCTAATTGGAGGAAGATAAATAGAAGAGGTTGAAAGTTTATAAAATAAATCCTCTAAAAACACACCTCTTTTTACCAAATGCTCTAAATCAACAGAAGTGGAACAAATCACTCTAACATTAATTGGTGTTTCCGTTTTAGCTCCGAAACTTTTAATCACTCCTTCGTTCATTGCTTTTAACAAGGACAACTGAAGTTTTGTTGTTAACTTACCAACTTCATCTATATAAAGAGTGCCTCCATCAGCTTCGATAAAATAACCAGAACGTGCTTGAGTGTTACCTTGAAAATAGCCTACTTCATAACCAAATAAATCTAATTCTAAACTTTCTTCACTCCCTGTTCCACATTTTACAGGAATAAGACTCCCTTTATTTCGAGGAGATCTTTCATGAATAATTTTAGCAATCGCATCTTTCCCTGTCCCTGGTTCACCCGTTATTAAAACCGCTGAATTCGTTTCAGCGACTTTATATACCAGATGTTGAACATGCCGAATAATGGCACTTGAACCCATAAGCGCATAAGATCCGTTCACGGACTCCTCCCTAAAGCATTAATGGCATGACCAATTAAGGATCATTCTAAAAAAAATATTTATAAGGGTTTACTAAGTTAGATTATTGCACCTTGTAAATATTTAAACAAGACCACAAATGGGAGTTTTTTCGACAAAACTTCTAAGGGGTTCTAAAAAGCAAATAATACTTAGAAAAAGACAACATCTCCTTTTACAAGAGACTCATCATCGGCAGCTGGTGCGCTACCTTGCGCCGATGATTCTGCTGATTTTTGAGGCGCTGCAGCGGGCGCTTTGGGTGGTGCGCTTGCTTTGGGAGCAGCGCTCGAAGGAGGAGTTGATTGTGGAGGAGTTCCTGCAGGTGATGACGGGGGTGGAGTTCCTCCACCTGATGATCCACCCCCACTTCCACTTGTACCACCATCATTTGTTCCACCGCCTCCATGTTGATGTGCTGCTTTTAATGCAAGAGCATCATTTTGGAGCGCTTTATTTAAAAGCTCTTCAATATTAATTTTGATCTTATCGAGTGGTTGAAGCGCTTGATCAATTTGCTGTTTCGTTATGTCTTGGAATTGTAAACTTAAAATAATTTGATCTATGTTCTTTGCAACACTTTCAGAACTCGCTACCGCATTTGAAATTAGTTTTGTAAATACCTCCGTACTTTCTTCAGCAGTTCGAACGAGTTCATTCACAGCATGATCCACATGGGTCTTTTTCTCTGTATTTTTCTTTAAGTTTTCTAATAAACTTCTACTTATATCTCTTACACTAGAGTTCACTTTTCCAACAATTTGAATAATATTATTACTTGCAAGACTTGTTCTATCTGACAGTTTACGAACTTCTTCTGCAACCACTGAGAAACCACGACCATGCTCTCCCGCACGTGCCGCTTCAATTGCAGCATTCAGAGCAAGTAAGTTCGTTTGGTCAGAAATGTATTGAATTTCATCACTAATTTTATTAATTTCTGCTGTATTTACGAGAATGGTATCGATTGCTTGGGAATAATCCATATTTAATTTAGAGTTATGCTCTAGCATTTCTATCATTTCACGTAATAAGGATAAACTACTTTGAATCACTTCGCTTAAAGATGTATTGCTATTGTTACCTTTTCCACCTCTAAATTGAGCCGAGATCTCATTTGATTCTTCTAAGTGTTCTTGTGCTTTTTCATAAATAAATCTTACTTTATCGCCAATCTCAATTGCACTTCTTTCCGTCTGATGAGTTACGTTATGAAGTTGATTTGTCATTTCAGGTACCAAAGATATAATTTCTTCTAAACGTTGTACCTGCTCACTCACACCAAGTTCTTTTTGTGATGCATCTAATTGAAGTCTTGCTAATTTATTTTGTTGATCAAGACCTCTTTCTTCTGCAAGAACAGCCCTACTTTCGAGTGATTTTGCTAAAGAATCAAATTCACGTTTTTGATCTTGAAGTTTTTTATTCATGCTCTCACCGCTTGATTTCCAAAACTCCATATTTTTTTGCGCTTGAACATTTTTAGATTGAAATTCGTGCTGCAAAGTAGACAATCTGGTATTATTAACTTCTTCCATATGTAATAGCTGATGTCTAAGTGCAATAATTTCCCTTTGTAATAATTCTTCTTTTGTCGCTGCGTCTTTTGTTCTAGAAGATGGCGCAGAGGTAATTGAAGGAATTGATGAAGCCTTTTCAAAAGATTTTTTCTTTGAATCCAAATCATCTTTATTTTTTTGTATTTCTTTCTCACGAGAAGCAATTTCTTTTTCTCTGATAGCTAAATCTTTTTCTTTTGCTAGCAATTCTTTTTCTTTTAATTCAATATTTTTATCTTTTTCATGAGAAACTCTCTCACCTCCACCTTGAGCAGAGGATTCTAATTCCTCACGAATTGCTCTTGCTGCATCATTGGCAATTTTATCAAGATCGTGTGTTAGAATTTCATCAATTCGTTTCCTTACTGAGAAAAACCATACATATGATAATAAAAATAAAACAACACTAACCGCTGTTGTTAACATCCAATCAGTTGATAAAAACCCAGTTGCAGCAATTGCAACAGCGCCAACAATAGCAATTAATACAAATATTGTTGGTTTAAATCGGATTTCTTCCATGAAGCGCTCCAGCCGCAGTCGAAAATTCAAATACGTTCCGTTCATCGGATAATGTAACATCTTTATGAGGAGCCACAGTATTGACATAGTGAAAGAAGATTTCAAAGTTTCATTTAACTGACATCTCTTTTTAAACGATAAGTCTAGGATGAAGTTGAGGAGAATTTTCAATTGAGTTTTATAACAATTGAAGACATTATAAAAAAGTGGACCTTAAAGCTTACAGAAATGCTAAAAAATCTGTATCGCTTTGTAGGTTTTATTATTTTTATTGGAATTCTGGGAAATTATTTAGTTCCAAATTTAACGTTTAATATTTTAGTAATTATCGTTATTATTATTTGTGGATTATTTTCATATTTAATGACACAAAAAGTTCAATTATTAATGAGAGAGTGGCACAAAGAATTTACTAACCCAACAGAAAAACTTTTACAGACTATTCAAATGGTCTCAATGCAAAAATTAGATTTATTACCTGAAGAACAATTAAATAGTTTTACCTCTGAATCCCATTTAAAACTGTTAGAAGTAGCCAGAGGAATTCTTGAACACCAACGATTTATTGATCAAGTTGTCGATAATATGTTTGAAATGATGTTTCTTTTAAATCAAGATGGCATTATCATGAAAGCAAATAAATCGGCATGTGAGACAACACATTTTTCGCAATCCGATCTTATTGGACAACATATTCGAAAATTATTTCCTCATGCCGAGAGCCTTGTTGATTACTATTTAGAACTTGAAATTCAATTTACTACCCAAGGATTTGTTAGAGATGTTGAAGTTTTTGTTCAAACCTCTGAAGGAGAATTGTTACCTTTTTCTATTAACGGGGTTAAAATTGAAAGCACAACAGGAGTCTTATTAGGCTATACAATGATAGCAAAAAACCAAGCTGAAACAGTAAGACTTTTTAACCAAGTAAACAAAAGTAACTATGAACTCGGAAGAGCAAATGAAGAACTTGCAAAACGTTATGATCAAATCAAAAAGGAGATAGAAGAAAAAGAAGGACAACGCAGAACTTTAGAGATGGAATTAGCCACCAGCCAACTTGTTCAAAAAACTTTTTTGCCTCAAGTAGCGCCAGAACACCCGAATGTAGACTGTGCTGGTACGGCAATTCCTGCTGCTTTTTGCGGGGGGGATTGGTGGAATACCGTAACATTAAAAGACAAATTTTTTGTTTTTATTGCAGATGTGACGGGACATGGTACGGCAAGTGCCATGGTGACAGCAGCCGTTTCTGGTTACTTTGTCTCAGTTAAGAGCAAACTCTTTGCAGGAGAAAACCTAGATGTTGATGACATTCTTTCAGGATTTGATACAGTGCTTTCTAGCATGGGTCATAGTGACGTAAGTTACAACATGACTTGTTTTTCATGTGTATTTGATTTTGAAAAGAAAGTTATCCGATTTGCAAATGCAGGGCATAATTTTCCTTTGTTAATTAGGGATGATAAAAAGGTGGAAACACTTATAGCTAGTGGGAATCGTTTAGGAAATATTGGGGCAACCCGTATTGACAATAAAGTTTTTGAAAAAAAAGAAATTCCTATGGCTGGCGGTGAGTTTATCTTTTTCTATACTGATGGATTAATAGAAAACAAAAATGATAAAGATGAGGAATACGGTAAACGACGCCTCAGAAAATTCATTGAAAAAAACTACACAAAAGCTAGTTCTGAATTTATTTCGCTGCTTTTACAAGATAGCCTTGAGTTTTATGGCGCAGGAAAAGCACTTGAGGACGACATTACTGTGGTCGTTACCAAAATAAAACAACCTTAATTTAAGAATTAGTGAAAATGATTCAAATTGCTTCTAAACTTAAATACAAGTTATTTTCTTCTGACGCGAGTATACCGCCTGCAGAAAAGGTAACACCTGTATTTTACACGATTGCAGGAATAGCTTTTTTATTTGGAATTACAACAACTTTACTGAGTTTTTTTTGGAAAACAAACCCACCTACTCAAAAAAAACCAATTGCTACAATTGAGCGTGAAAATGAAAAAGGAATTACAGATCTTTCCTCAATTATAAACAGAAATTTATTTAATATCAAGGGATTAATTCCGGACGCAGAAGATGATGGGAATAAAGCTTGCTCCCTTGAGCCTTTTAAATTCAATTTGCCTTATAAAATTTCAGGAATTCTTTTTGGAGGTACTTCTGAAACAAGTTTAGTTGTGTTTGATTCTGGGACAAACCCTGTTTTTAAACAAGGTGACTCTCTACCTCAAGGAGGAGTTCTCTATTCTATAGAAAAAAATAGAATATTAGTGACAAACAAAAATTGTCCTGAATTTATTGAACTGACATCTCCAATCCCTCCTGATGCACGTTCTCGCTCCCCACAAAACGCATCAGGCGCTAACTATAAAGAAGATGGGTTTGAAAGAAACGGAAATGCAACAACGGCATCAAAACAATGGGTTAATAATATTTTAACAAATGATTTTGCGAAAACCCTTGAAGAAGCAAAAGCAAGTCCTAACTTAGTAGGTGGGCAGGTAAAAGGATTCGTTATTACAAATATTACTCAAAATAGTGTTTATGCAAAACTTGGTTTAAAAGATGGAGATATCGTATCAGCAATTAATGGAATTGAACTCAATGATGCGGCACGAGCCATTCAAACTTTAAATTCCATGCGAAATGAAAATACGATTGATCTTCAAATTATGCGTGGCGGTCAACCAATTTCTTTTAAAGTGAACGTCCAATGACACAAAAAATAAATAATCAGCCAGACATAAGCCCAGTTTCAAACAACAATTTTTTTAAAAGTTGGAATCATAAAAATATTTTAGTTTTTAGAAAATATTTTTTTATTTGTTCTGGTATATTCATAGGATCTGTTTTATTAAATACAATTATTTCAATGAAGCTAATAAAACCATTAAAAAATTCGCAAGATATACTTGTATATTCTGCTTCAAAAAGCTCTGGCCAGTCCTATATTCAACTGAGAAAATCAGTCATTTCTAGAAATATATTTAATAAATTAGGCACTATTCCTTCTGAAGATTTAGATGATAATCCCTTAGGATTAATAAAGAATTTTGAAGAAGTTCCTTGTAGTAACCAAGAAGAAAAGCTACCCGTAGAACTTGTGGGCATTCTTTTCACTGGCAATCCCAAGACGAATTTAGTAACATTTAAAGACTCTAGAGTAGAAACAGCAGATGTTTATAGAGAAGGGCAACATATCATTGAATACGACGCCTATGAAATATACAAAATTGCTAGCCCCTCAGGCGTACAATTACGCAATCAAAACAAAAAAATATGTCTATTTACAGGTTCACAACAAAGAGCAGCTGCAAAAAAAACGGAAGACAGCTCTGGAAATGAAGATCAAGTTACTGAATTAGATTCTGAGTTTGTAAGCGAACAAATTGGTCCTGGATTTTCCAGAATATTAAATTCAGCACGGCTTGTTCCCGAATCTATGAATGGTAAAACGATAGGTTTTAAAATATATGGTATTACTTCGGGAAGTTTGTTTGAAAAAATAAAACTTGAAAACGGAGATGTAATCACAAGTGTGAATGGAATTAATCTAGAAGATCCTTCGCAAGGCTTTAAAATCTATGAAGCTCTGCAAGATGAAACAAATATTACTTTGCAAATTAAAAAGGCTGGCGGACAGATGACTAAAAAGGTAACAGTTAGATGAATCAGAAAAACTTTCATAACGCTTTCAATAATACTTCACGAAGAAGAGGTAAAAACAAAGCGATACCTATTGCTTTAATTACTGCATTTTTAGGGACTACTTTCAACAACACATCGTTAATAGCCCAAACCCCACCAATTCCCAAACCACAATCGTTGCCAGCACCAGCGTCTAATCCAGCACCAAATACGCCTAAAAATAACAATAATAATCAAAATAATTCTAAAAATAAAAATCAATCCAATTCAACTTCTCCTTCTGCACCAGCAAAAAAATCACAATCCGATGCCGTTCCTCATGGACAAGATCTCGTTAGTATAGATTTCCCGAATGGAGCTAATTTAAGTGATATTATTAAAACTGTTGGTATGTGGACAGGAAAAAACTTTGTTTTAGCACAAGGTGTTGCGGGTTCTTCTCGAATTTCTATTATATCTCCTGAACAAGTAACAAAAGAAGAAGCTTATCAAGCATTTTTAAGTGCATTAAATATTTCTGGTTTTACTACTGTTGACACAGGATCTGTTGTAAAAATTCTTCCTATTGCTAACGCAAAATCATCTAATATAAAAACTTATTATGGTGAAAACTGGTCCCCATCCACAGATGAAATTATCAATCAGGTTATTCCGTTACGTTACATTGATGCGAACACGGTAATTAACCAACTTCGTCCTTTATTGGGAGTTACTCAATATGCAGCGTTTACAACAACAAATTCACTTATATTAACAGATACTGGAAACCGCATTCGCCGCATTCTTGAAGTGATTAAATTATTAGATGCAAAAACAAATCAGCCTATTGTAACAATTGTTCCAATTAATTATATGGACGCCAAAGATACTGTTACAAAAGTAAATGAAATATTTGGAAATAGAAATGGACCTTCCTTAAGTGTTCAAAAAGTTCTTGCAGACGAAAGAACAAACTCTATCATTTTAGTAGGTCCATCAAGTGGTCTCGATGATGTTGTGCGTTTTATTCAACGTATTGATAAACCTGCGCTAGACCAAAATTCACAAACTATGGTTCGTGTTCGTCCCTTAGATTACGCAGATGCTGAAAAGCTGGCTCAAACACTTCAAGCCCTGACCCAAGGAGCTAAAAACCAATCAAATGCGTTTCGTCCTGCATTTTATCCACCTCCTATGAACATACCTGGAGCACCAGGATCACCACAACAAGGTCAAGCCGTTGCCGATTTAAACGGAGTTAAAGTAACATCCGATAAAGCAACAAACTCCTTGGTTATTCAAGGTAACAAATCTGCATTTGATGAACTTGATAATATTATTGCACAACTCGATAAACGCCGCGCACAAGTTTATGTTGAAGCAAATATAATTGATATGAATATTTCAAATAATTTTACTTGGTCTCCTTCAGTTTTAGGTGGCGTAAGTGGTGGTAACGGAACAACAATCCCATTTGGATTTAATGCAACTCAAGGTGCACCCTTGTTTTTCTCTCAAACCGGAACAACTCCCGATCCAACAAGTTTAGGCTCTGTTTTGGGGGGTGCAGCTTTAGGTATTATGGGAACAAGTCCAATTAATTTAGGACCATTTAGTTTGACTCCAGGTGCCTTATTATTTGCAATGAAAACAGATACAAATTCCAATGTGTTACAAACACCAAGTATGATGGTTTCAGACAATGAAGATGCTACATTTGCATCAAATCAAGAATATAGCACAGTTTATCAAGTGCAAAATACGACTGGAACAGGAACGGTTCAACAACCAACTAAATATACCGTTTCTACGGAACTTAAAGTAAAACCACAAATTTCTCGTGCCGACTTTGTAACAATGAAAATCAATATAAAACTTGATGACGCTGGCTCAATCAATGATAAAACGGGAGTGCCTGATCCAATTAGCAAACGTTCAGCAGAATCTATGGTTATTGTTCAAAATGGACAAACAGCTGTTATAGGTGGATTAACACAAGATAAAACAACGGTAACAGATTCCAAAGTTCCCTTGCTCGGAGATATTCCTATCCTTGGCTGGTTATTTAAAAGGTCTTTGAGAAATAAAGTAAAAACCAGTTTAAATGTATATATAACACCACATATTGTTCGTAATTCTGAAGATCTTGAAAAAATTTATTCACAAAAAATTAAGGATCGTGATGATTTCTTAAAAATTTATTATGGTGATAAATACAAAGACCAAGAATTTTATTCTAAACTTCCGACAGAAGAAGCAGGAAAAGCACCTCCTCCAAAAAAAGAAGAGATAAATAATAACTTTGAAAATCAAAACAATACTCAAGTGGATCCTTTGCCCAAAAAGGCTTCTTTGCCTAGTGAAGATCCAAACCCAATTAACGCACCTTCTAGCAATGATAGCAGTAGTGGAGGATTTGGATTCCCACAATCAGCGCCAGCATCTGCTCCTCCGCCTCCTCCCTTTAATAATTAAATAAAAGAGGTGCAAACAGCTCAATGACAAATAAGCAAGATAATACGAACAATAGCGATGCTGTGAATAACATTTTTTCTAAAATTAAAGCAACAAGAGAAAATATTGATGCAAATGAATATTCTTCTAAAAATAGAAATATGGAAGACATCCTTCATAATGATTTTCGTATTTCTCAAAATCAAATAGAAGATGCACTATTAGAACAAAAAGCAACAAATCGATCTCTAAGTGAAATTTTAATTGAAAATGAATTGATTCTTGAAGTTGACATGCTAAAAGCCCTTGCAATTCATTTAAATCTTGAGTTTCGCGATAACTTTCCTTTTCATGAAATTAATCCTAAATTAATTTCTAAATTAAATATAAGCTTCTGTTTGCAGCATATGTTTATTCCTATTTCAGAAGATGATCTTAACGTAACTGTTGCCGTGGCAAATCCTTTGGACACGGTAAGCATTGACGATCTGCGGGTTCTTTTAAATAAAAATATCAAACGCATCGTTGCTCCAAAAGATCTCGTAGAAGCTGCTATTAATAATGTTTTTGAAAGACAAGAACTGGTTGATCAAAACAAAGGCCTTACAGCAGATGATGAAATTGATGGTATTGAAGGCCTCGATGTCGCTCATAACCTTCTACAAGATAATGAAGAAGCACCTGTAAGAAAAGAAGTAACAGCAATCATTCGTCGAAGTATCTCTGAAAAAGCATCTGATATTCATATTGAACCTTTTGAAGATCGTGTTTCTGTTCGCTTTCGTGTTGACGGAAGACTTAAAGAAGTTCGTGTTATTCCAAAAAAATACCAATCCAGTGTTTCTACTCGTATTAAAATATTAGCCAAATTAAATATTGCTGAAAGTAGGCTTCCCCAAGATGGTCGTATTACTTTAAAAGTTGGAACTCGAGAAATTGATGTGCGCGTTAGTACTCTCCCTATTAAATTCGGGGAAAGAATTGTGTTACGTATTCTTGATAAATCGGGTGGATTGCCAAATTTAGATGATATTGGATTGCCAAAAGCTTTACTTAAAAATTTTAAACAAGTGATCAATCAAAAACATGGAATCGTTTTAGTAACAGGACCAACTGGTTCAGGAAAAACGACAACACTTGCATCTGCATTAATGCATATCAATAAACCAGATGTAAGTATTATTACGGTTGAAGACCCCGTGGAAGTTCAACTACCAGGAGTAAGTCAAGTAGAGGTAAATGATCGTGCCGGACTCAGTTTTGCTGCTGCGTTACGTTCTATTTTACGTCAAAACCCAAATATTATTTTAATTGGTGAAATTCGTGATGCTGAAACAGCTCAAATTGCTGTGCAAGCTTCAATTACAGGACACCTTGTATTTAGCACTCTACATACAAATGATACGGCTGCTTCTGTTACCCGTCTAGTTGACTTTGGAATTGAGCCTTTTCAAATTACCACGGCCGTTGTTGCTATTTTAGCTGTTCGCCTTGTAAGAAAAGTATGCATGAATTGTCGTGAACAAACGACTCATACTGCAGAAGAATTAAATTTATTTGGTATAACAAGTAAACAAAGCGCAGGAAAAGTATTTTATAAAGCAAGAGATGGTGGATGCCCTAATTGCAAAACAAGTGGATATTCGGGACGTATCGGAATTTATGAACTTCTTGTATTTGATGAGCATGTTAGAAATTTTGTTTTAAAAAGCTCCGATGGTGCCAGTTTGAAAAAAATGTGTGTGCAACGTGGCATGAAAACGCTAAGAGATTCTGCACAAGAGCGTTTTTTAAATGGAGAAACAACTCTTGAAGAAGCTCTTTATGCAACTCAATCTGAACACGAACAAGAAAATGAGGTAATTTAATTATGCCGATGTATTCTTACAGAGGCCAAAATTCTAAAACTGGAAAAAAAATTAAAGCTTATATTGAAGCTGAATCACCAAAAGATGCAAAATTAAAATTAAAAAAACAAAATATTTACGTTCTTGAAATGAAGGTTGATAATAGATCAAGTGCTGCAGAAGGTAAATCTGGAATTATAGCAATCTTAAATCGAAAACCTCCAAAACAAGAAGATATTGCTGTTGCAACGAAACAATTTGCAATTTTGTTACGATCAGCTGTAGACATCAATGATGCTTTAAGAGCAATTTCGGAACAAGTTGAAAATGAAGAATTAAAATCTGTTTATATAAAAATGAGAGAATTGGTTTCAGAAGGAAAATCTTTATCCGATGCCCATAAAAATTTTCCAAAAGTTTTTACAAATATTTATACAAATATGATCGCTGCCGCTGAAAAAGCAGGAGCTCTTCCTTTAGTAATGCAAAGATTATCTGAATTCATTACCTATCAAATAGAAATAAAAAGAAAAGTTATAGGTGCGTTAACTTATCCTGCTTTAATGGTTGTTATGGCAATTGCTGTTGTCATTTATTTATTTGTTAAGGTAATGCCTCAAATGACAAAATCATTTACAACTCTTAAGGTAACGCTTCCTTGGTATACCATTTTAATGAATGATATCTCTAATTGGATGCAAGATTGGTGGCTTATTTGTATTTTGTTTCTTGCAGGATTAGGTTTTGCCATTTACTCTTGGTCCAAGACGGAAAAAGGTCGTTATAAAATAGATTTGTTTATGTATACTGCACCTATTTTTGGGCCACTCATACAAAGAGTTACTGTTTCTCGTTTCTCTAAAACTCTTTCAACCATTTTATCGAGTGGTGTTAGAATTGTAGAAGGTTTACAACTCACAAGAAAAGTCGTTGGAAACACTGTAATGGAAAAAGCTTTAGATGAAGCTATCATTAAAGTTCAAGATGGGGATAAACTTGCGACCGCTTTGGAAAGAACAGGAAAATTTCCAACAATGGTTATCCACATGCTAAGAACAGGAGAGAAAACGGGACAATTAGAAGAAATGTTGGTCAATATTTCTGATGTTTATGATGAAGATGTGAACAACCAAATTGTGGCCACAACACGCTTAATTGAACCAGCTATGATGGTTTTTATGGCTGTAATCGTTTTTATGATGGTAATGGCCGTAATTGGACCAATGATGGCTGCCATGAACCAGTTGCATTGAGTTCTAGTATTTGTATAATTATATTTCTTTTTAGACTATGGAGATGTTAACTTATGAAAATGAAAAATTTTTTAAAATTAAAAAGAACATTAAACTCACAAGCAGGATTTTCTCTTATTGAGATTATCATAGTTGTCGCTATTATTGGTACTTTAATGGGGATTATTGTGGCACGTATTTCCGGAGGTAATGACCAAGCAAAATCTGGTATTACCGATACAAAAGCATATACTCTTCAATCTAAGTTAATTCAGTATCAATTGGCAGTTGGTAAATATCCAACTTCAGCACAAGGTCTTCAAGCCTTAACAACAAATCCAGGAACACCAATTGCTTCTACTGATAATCTCACTGATGGTTGGGGCAATGCTTTTGATTATAAGTTAACAGCAAAAGGACCTCTTATTACATCTAATGGAGCAGAAGGAACACCTAATAGTGCTGGTTCTCTTTGTTACCTAAATGGTAAAAAAACAGATTGCAAAACCATTGATGCGGGAGCAACAAACTGAAACCCCCCTCGCTCAATTTTATTTGTTTAAGATTCATTTCAAATAAAAAAAATCAAAGACAAGATGGATTCACATTAATTGAAATCATCATTGTCCTTGGTATTATTGGTGCTATTGCTGGTGTTATCATTCCAAATTTAACTCTTTCTGTTGATTCCCAAATGTCCTCCAGTCTAAGAAGTTTAACGGGTCAAATTCGAGCTGCATACGATGATGCCATATTTTCAGGGCGTCTGCATAGAATGATATTCGATATAAAAACAGGAGAATATTGGGTCGAGCAAGCACCACTTGGTTTTGAAGGACGCCCTCCTTTAATCGATTCAGACACAGAATCTGAATCGTTATTAAAAAAAGATAAAAGAAACGATTTAATCAAACTATTTGATGAACAATATAAAAATAATTATGATAGACAAATGCCAACAAGTACAACTTCAAATATGAAATATTATTCCATTCGAAGTATCCCAGTTGTTCAAAGAAAAATATTAAAACCAATTGAATGGCGTGAAATAAATGATGCTGTTACTTATCGACAAAAGCTTCAAGGTAATGTTGTTTTTGCTCAAATTCTTTCATCTGTATCTTCCAAAAAATTTGAATTTGTTTCAATCATAAATAATAATGATAAGACAAAAAAAGAATATGCTTATATTTATTTTTTACCTAATGGAACCGCAACGGCAACTTCAATAAAGTTAGCAACTCGTTCTAAAAATATTGAAACTTCTATTAACGAAGAAGGCCCTAAATTCACCATTAATTTAAATTCTCTTACTGGCGAATCAAATTTGCTGGAAGGCTTTCAAGATGCAAACTTTACTTTACCAAAAAAATAAAAATCCAAATCAAAAAATAAAACATTCTGAAAAAGGATTTACTTTAATAGAATGTATCCTTGCTGTTGGAATTTTATCTATTGTTGTTGCAAGTATTGTTGGTTTACAGTCATCTATTATTTCAGTTACTCAAATTGCAACTGATGGCATGAGAGCTTCATGGGCAGTTCGTTCCACAATAGCACAAATGCAATATTTAATTGAAACTCAAGGACAAGCTAATCTGCCTGAAAATACGACTCTGCCATGGGTTACAGATAATCAATTTATTATCACAGTCAATCGGACTGAATTAAAAGATGTGAAAATATCTCAGTTTTTAACTAGTGCTATGGGTGTATATAATATTGTAAATCCTGCTGGAAATGAAAATTTAGATACAGAAAGAATGTTTTCTTCTATAAATAATGTTTTAGATCAAGATTTAACCTCTAATTCAAAAGGTTTTTTTAGTAACTTTACCATAAATGTAAAATGGAATAGCGGTTTAATACCTAAAACAATTTCTGAAGGTTTTTTCTTTATTGATAATGATACTTTTAAAGGAATTTCTGAAAAATTGCCTAAAATTGGAAATAGTGATGATAAGGAATCTGGTGGCGATACGAGCGGTGGCACTTCCAATGGAGGATCGAGCGGCGGAGCTAGTAGTGGAGGATCTGGCAGCGGAACAGGGGGCAGTCCAAACAACGGTCCTTCCGGTGGCGGATCTGGTGGCGGCGGTACAGGTGGACCGAAATGAATAACTCACAAAATGGTTTTACTTTAATTGAAATTATTTTATCCATTTCAATATTAGCAACAATAGGTGTTTTAACTATTAATATTTTATCAACACAAATTGATACCAGAGAAAAAGTAACAGCACAAAATACAGTACAACATTCTATAAATATGGCTTTGGAACGTATTTATTCTGATATTCAAAGTGCATACATTACAAATCAAAATGATTTAAATTCTTTAAATATAAATATACGTCCCATAAAACCTCAGTTTTCATTTAAAAATGAAAATCTAATTATGTCTGTGCAAAATTATAAATCACTAATTGAAAATTCAAATCAAAGTAATTTAGCAATTGTTCGTTATTATATTCGACCCAACCCAAAAGACACAAAAACAATGCAACTTATTCGTGTAGTAGATACAGATATGGTTGAAAATATAGAAAATACAGGAGTTGGAATCTCTGAAGTATTGGTTCCCGATTTAAAAGAGTTTTCACTTAGCTTTTGGAATGGAACAGAGTACCAAAGGGAGTGGGACTCAACCGCAAATGACACCCAAGGAAAACTCCCCAAATTAGTTAAAATTCATTTACAGAGTTACTTTAGGCAAACAAATTCTGAAAAACAATTAACTGAAGTTTCACCAACAGCAAAACAAGAAAGAAGATTTATTGCTCTTGATACAATCGTATATATTATGAGCACAAATGGCACTCAAGATATCATTAACCCAACTGGAGATTATAAATGGCAATAAAAAAATTAATCTCCTTTAAAAATAAATTTCTTTATTTGAAAAAAAAACAAAACGGCTTTGCGCTCATATTTGTTCTTGTCTTTGTTGCCATGATTATGGGTGTGGTAGGTGATATTGTTTATCAAACCCAAGTAGGAGCAAGAGGTTCAATTGAAGAACGCAATGGCCTAGATGCACAAGCAACTGCTTTAACAGGAATTGAGTTTGCTAAAATAATGTTATCTTTAAGTATATTATCAGAAAAATACCAAGGAAATCCTTTAGTACCCATTCCTAAAAATTTATATAATTTATTAAATGGACAACCTATAGGGTCGTCTGGTTTAGAAAAATTAGAAGAATTATCTGGAGCTAATATTTCAAAAGCAATTGCACCAGGAATTCAAAAAGCGCTTAAAGTGATTCCTGGATATTTTGTATTAAATATTTCGTCTGAAAACTCAAAATTAAATTTAAATTTATTACAATCTACATATTCAGCAGATACTCAAAAGGCCTTATTACGTATTTTTTCTACTCCAGATTCACAAAAATTTATAGAAACGGTGGGTTATACTCCTCAACAATTAGTTGATAACTTAACAAGTTACATTAAAATTTCTTCAACAAATGCTGCTGCTGCTGCTGCTGCTGGTGCTTATGATAATATTGGAGCAAAATACAAAGCTAAAAATGGTGGTTTAGAGTCATTAGAAGAATTAAGAAGAATTCCAGGTTTCCATTTAGATGATATTTATAATATGTATTCACCTTATTTTACAATATGGCCTATTCAACCTAAAAAAGGAAATTTGAATATTAATAACGCTCCAGTTGAACTGGTTGCTGCTTTGTTGACACAAAATGGACAAGAAATAAATAATCAGGAAATGGATACATTTGAAAATTTTAGAGAAAAGCCAAATATTAAAGAATCTCCTAAAGATTGGTTTGCAAAAAATTTACCCGCTACAAAAGATAATCCTGATACCGTAAAAATTATTGAGCTTTTATTTGGGAATACCGATACTATATATCGTGTTGAATCGAGGGGAGTCGTAAATGGAGTTGAAAAAACTCTGATTGTTATTTTACAACAAGGTGATTCTTCCAGCAAAGGAAACGATAACAAAGGAAAAGATGATAAGGGAACTGATAACAAAGGAAAAGATGATAAGGGAACCGATAATAAAGGAAAAGATGATAAGGGAACTGATAATAAAGGAAAAGATGATAAGGGAACTGATAATAAAAAAACAAATTCAGCCCCTAATTTTAAAGTTATTTATAGCATATGGAAGTAAGTTCTTATGTTTTTAAAAATGCTTTTTTCCATTACAATCGCTATATTAGTTACCCTATTGGGACATTATTATTTATATTCTCGTATTATTTTTCCTATTTTTGGTAAAAGTCCTTTTTGGATTACAACTTTTACATGTCTTTGGTCCATGACCTTTTTTGGTTTTATTATTTTGCGAATCGTCCCACATTTTTTAAGAAAAATATTTGAAATCGTCATGTTCATATGGATGGGTGTCGCTTTTTTATTCATGCTTGTTTGTCTTTTAACATCACCAATAAATATGTTTTTGAATGCTAACAATTATAATACAGCCTATTTAAGTTACTTTGTCTTATTTACAGGTACAATATTAACAATTTATTCCATGTATTTAGCCTTAAAAAAACCTATTGTTATTGAAAAAGAAATAAAAATAAAAAATGACCTCCCAAAAATAATTAATGATCTTAAATTTGTCGTATTAAGTGATATTCATGTTTCTGGATTGATTGGTAGAAAAAAAATGAAATATCTTGCTGAAGTTGTCAACCAACTAAAACCAGATATTATTTTTATTACCGGAGATCTTATGGATGGATCTGTCAACCAATTAAAAAAAGAAATAGCTCCTCTTGAAACTCTTTATGCTAAATATGGAATTTATTATATTACAGGAAATCATGAATATTATAGCGGTCCATTAAATTGGAAAAAACATTTTGCTGAAAAATTTCATTGGAAAGTGATTTCTAATTCTTCGCACTCCTTAAAAATAAGCGATTTAGTAATAAATATTTTAGGAATAGAAGACAGACATTGGCTTAGTTATGAAAAAATTCCAAGAAAACTAGATAAACGTTTGCATCAAGCAGTCCATCATTTAGAACAAAAAGGAGCTCAAAAAGAGCACTCTTTAAATGTTTTATTAGCTCACCAACCGAAGGATTCCCGATTATTGGTTCAATTTCCTTTCATTGATATTCAAATTTCAGGGCATACTCATGGCGGTCAAATTTGGCCTTTACAATATATTGTAAAAAAAGATCAAAAGTATGTTAAAGGACTTTATCAAATAAATGAAAATCAGCAAATTTATGTTAACCAAGGTACTGGATTTTGGGGACCACCCATGCGATTAGGAACAAATTGTGAAATATCGCTTTTAACTTTTAAACAAGAGAAGGAAAGGAGTTGAATTTCAATCATTAATTTAGTTACCTGATATTAATGATTTTCAAGTTTAATATGAAAGTTCTCTTTTTATCCTTAATATTTATATTTCAATTATTTACTAATATAAATTCTTATTCTGTTGAAACAATTCTTACGATGCATGTCAGAGATCGATATCCTGAAATTGTAATTGAAAATAATAAATTTAGTGGTCCTTTAATTGATATTATAAATGAAGCAGCAAATAATATAGGTATAAAAATTGAATTTATTGAAGCTCCTTTTACAAGAACTCTTATAGATTTAGAAAATGGCAAAGTTGATTTATGCCCTCGTTTTTCAAAATCACCGGAACGCGAAGAATTTACTTATTTTCTAGGTCCTATATCGACAGTAAATAAAATTGTTTATTTTATTGTGCCAAAAGGGCAAGAAAAAATAATTAAAAGTTATGATGATCTTAAAAAATATCCAGTAGCAATAAAACGAGGTACTTATTACTTTGAAAAATTTAACAAAGACAATTCTATTCAGAAATTAGAATACAAAGATGATGAAAATATGTCTTTGATGTTTATGAATAAAAGATTCAAAGTGATCGCAATAAGAGACTATTTAGCCATGAAAAGGTATTTTGAAAAAAATAACTTCAAAGATTACACAACAGCAACTTATAGACATGAAGAAATTGTTGATATTTTTTATGGAATGTCAAAAAAATCCCCACATTTGAACAAAAAAGAAATTTTAAATAAAGCTTTAAATAAAATGCGAACCGATGGGCGTGTAAAAAAAATATATGAAAAGTATGGTATTAAAGAATAATACTACACTCTAATATAACTTTCTTGTATTTGTACTACATTTTGGATTGTTACTTTAACGGGACAGGATTTTCCAGCAGCTACTAATTTTTTAAATTCATCTTCCGTACAATTTGTTTTTAAAAAGTATTGGACAATAATTTTTGCTACTCTTCTTGGTGCTGTATCCATTATTTTTTCAGCTTCAAAATGAATATTTTCAAGAGGAATTGCACTTTTTGAAGCATACAATGACATAATGGTCGTTCCGCAAGCCCCTAAAGAAGAAGCAAAAAGATCTGTTGGAGAAAAGCAACTTCCATCCCCACCATTATCAACAGGAGCGGTCGTTTTAATTATGGCTCCAGATGAATTATGCTTAATTTCTGTCGTTTGAGGGGCTACTAATTGTCCCGTAAATTTCACAGACATTCAATAAATCCTTCTAAAATGTTAAAGAAATCCTTGCAGCTATTCCTTGGAGGGAATAACACTAGTGAGTTGTTAGGTCAAGATGGAGGTTTTTGAGTATGTATGAGTTCGTATTATTTATTCATTCCTGGTTGCGTTGGGTTATTAGTATTTTTCTTATTCTCGTTTTATTTCGCTCCATTTCTGGTTGGCGCCAAAAGACTCCCTATGCTAAAAAAGATAAAGTATTGGGTGGCATTTTAGTAGGATTTACTCATTTGCAGCTTATTATAGGTCTTGTGTTATATTTTGCTTTAAGTCCCATAACACATTCTGCCCTTAATAATATGGGTTTTGCTATGAAAAATGCAAGTTTACGCTTTTGGGCTGTTGAGCATATTTTTACTATGCTTATATTTGTTGTTTTAGTTCAATTAGGAAGAACTTTGTCTAAAAGATCTAAAGACGAAGTAAAAAAACACAAAACTGTAGCAATATACACAGGGATTGCTGTTTTAGTTTTAATTGCAGGAATGCCTTGGTCTTTTCGCAAAGAAATAGGACGTCCTTTATTTATGGACTTTCAAACAAAAGCTCAACAATAAAAAATAAATTTATCGAATATTTAACTTTATTAGAAAGAAAAATATGCAAGATACGCAAGGTTTTCCGGATCAAAGAATGGTAAAAATAGCTAAAGTAGGTATAAAGGATGTCTGCCATCCCATATTTTTTTCAGACATAGGTCAGGATAATTTTGTTACCTTTCCTACCACTGCAACATTTTCTTTTTTTGTTGAACTTTCCTCAACAAAAAAAGGAACCCATATGAGCCGTTTTCCGACTATTTTATATGAATTCGCACCAAATTTTAATTTAAAAAAATTTGAAGAAATGGCTCATGCCATTAATAATAAATTAGAAAGTCAAACTTCATTTATTGAAACAAAGTTTACTTATTTTTATGAAAAATATGCTCCTGTTTCGAAAACAAAAGGCATAGCAGATCTCCAAATTCAATTAAAAATAAAAGCAAACTCTATAAATAAAACAACTGAAACCGTAATGAGTATTCAAATTCCCGTAAAAAGTTTATGCCCCTGCAGTAAGGCCATTTCGGAATACGGCGCTCACAGTCAAAGAAGCCATATGACAATCACATTATGGAATCCTAAATTATCTATCCAAGATTGTATTGTTATAGCGGAGTCTTCTGCGAGTTCCGCAATTTATCCTGTTTTAAAAAGAGTCGATGAAAAATATGTTACTGAAAAGGCATACAATACACCAAGGTTTGTAGAAGATCTTGTTCGAGAAGCAGCCATTCAACTTAAAGAGAAATCTGGAAATTTAAAATTTGAAGTCAGCGCAGAAAATTTTGAATCCATACACAATCATAATGCTTGGGCTTTTGTAACAAGTGAAGATTTATAATTAAAATACATTTTATTTATAAAAACCATTCTATTAAAATAATATTTATTAAATTTAATTATGAATTTTTTCCTATTTATCCTAATTTAAATAATATAATTAATAATAAAAAATACTTAATCTATTGAGCCATATTATATTTGTAAAATTTACTAATATTTATAATTTATAATATTTTTCTATAGATTATAAATAATTTACATTATTTTTTATTCATCTATCTCAATAATACAAATGAATTTATGTAATTATTTTTGCCAATATTTTTATCTTATGTTATTTCAAAAAAGATTTTTAAATCGCTTCTCAGATATTTGTTATTAAAACAAACTTTGTAGAATTAAAAGAATAATTTTATATTAAATGCCAATAAAGGATTATATATGGCTATTTTTTCAAATATTATATCAAAATTAAAACAACCAGATTCTATTGAAGCAATAGAAGATCAAACAAAAATAAATATCGACTATAAATATTGGAGAATTCGAATTTTTTATTCTATGTATATAGGATATGCTGTTTATTATTTCACAAGAAAATCTTTTACATTTGTCATGCCAAACATTTCATCAGAACTTCATTTAGATAAAGATAGTCTTGGATGGATTGGGAGTTTATTAGCAATTAGTTATGGAATTAGTAAATTTATTAGTGGAATGATTTCAGACAATGCAAATGCTCGTTACTTTATGGCAATTGGTTTGATTATGACGGGTATCATTAATATTATTTTTGGCCTTTCATCTGCGTTCTGGATTTTCGCACTTTGCTGGACATTAAATGGTTGGTTTCAAGGTTTTGGATGGCCTCCCTGCGCAAAATTTTTAAGTTATTGGTATTCTCAGTCTGAGCGTGGAAGATGGTGGGGTCTTTGGAATACATCACATAATTTAGGAGGAGCGATTATTCCTATTTTTATGGTGTTTTTTGCAAATTTGTTAGGCTGGCGTTATGCAATGCAGATTACAGGATTGAGTGCAATTATTGTTGGTTTATGGCTTGCAAATAGACTGAGAGACACGCCTGCAAGTTTAGGACTTCCTACCATTGAAAAATATAGAAATGAAAATACAATACAAAATATAAATCAAAATGAAAATGAGACTTCAATAAAAGAAATATTTTTTAAATACATTTTTAAAAATAAATTTATTTGGATTTTAGCAATTGCCTATTTTTTTGTTTATATTGTTCGCATTGTAATGAATGATTGGACAATGCCTTATTTAATAGAGAAAAAAGGTTATTTAAATTCTACAAAAGCAGGTACTGTCATAGCAGCATTTGAAGTTGGCGGTTTTTTTGGAAGTATTGTGGCTGGGTGGTTTTCAGACATTCTTTTTAAAGGTGGAAGAGGCCCTGTTAATTTTTTATTTGCATTATTATTATCTGTATTTTTAGTTATTTTTTGGCAATATACCTCTGCAAATATTTGGATAGATTCTTTATTAGTAGGTTCCATAGGATTTTTTGTTTTTGGCCCACAAATGCTAATTGGTATTGCCGCAGTTGAATTATCTCATAAAAAAGCGGCCGCCACCTCAACTGGTTTTATTGGATGGATTGGCTATTTAGGCGCTTTTGTAGCAGGAGGCCCTGTAGGAATTATTTTAGACAAATGGGGATGGAATAGTTACTTTACAATATTAATTTCTTGCTCCATAATTTCAATGTTATTTTTAAGTCTATTATTTAAAGCAAGATATTATAATTATAATTCAGCTTCATAACTTAAACTGTTAAAACTTCTTTTTCTTTCATTGCACAAAGTTCGTCGACTTTTTTAACATAAGAATCTGTAAGTTTTTGAACTTCTTCATTTGCACGTTTTACTTCATCTTCAGACCAACCAAATTCTTTTTGAGAAGCTTTTGCTTTTGTGTTTCCATCTTGTCTATGATGACGAACAGCTACTTTTGCTTCCTCACCAATTTTTTTCACTTGTTTTGCCATTTCTTTACGACGATCTTCTGAAAGCGCAGGAATGGGAATACGAATGACTTTACCATCATTATTTGGAGTTAAACCTAAACCAGAAGTTAAAATTGCTTTTTCAACAATTGGCAACATTCCTTTATCGAAAGGGTTTACCGTAATTAAACGTGCTTCAGGAGTAGCTAAAGTAGCAACTTTGCTTAAAGGCATTAATGTGCCATAAGAATCAACTCTAACATCATCAAGTAAAGAAGTAGAAGCCCTACCTGTTCTGACTTTTTGCAAGTCGGCTTGCAAAGAGCTAATTGTTTTATCCATACCTTCTTTTACTTTATTAACAAGTTGTTTTTTATCCATATAAATATCCTTTATGTATTATTGCTAAAACAAAAAAGCAGTTAAAAACTGCTTTTTTAGTATTCGATCTATACTACAAATTACCAACCAACGCTGCTTCTTTTAAAGTTTTTTCTTATTTTCTCAATACCGCTCCAAACAAGTTCTCCAGAAGAAATATTAACGAGCTTCATTTCAATTTGATATTGAACAGAGCTTTTGCCGCCTTGTTTTGAAACAATGCTTGAAATCGCACCAGATAAGAAAAAGTCAGCTCCATATTGATTTCCTGGACCCTTGACTTGACCTTTTTTCACAACACCAGATTGTTGATATTTATATTCATTTAAAATCTTCTTACGAGCATCACCATCTAGGAAACGAACTTTTCCATCATTTAAAATTTGACTTCTTAAATCTTCAAATAATGCTTTTGTATCAATAATTTCACTTGTTCTATTTTCCATGTCATCGACAAGAACAAAAGGACGATCTGTTCCTTTCTTTTGCATGTCATCTCGCCAATTTTGTACCCATGGAGCAGCAGACATATCTTTAACCATTTTTTGTACAGTTAATGTTGCATCAGTAGGATTCCATTTGTCATCAAGAATTTGAGCTTGATTGGCATCACCATAATCTCCTTCAAATGAAGCACATCCCGTGAAAGCAAGGGAAACTGCTAACAAAAGAGGAGATATATACAATACTTTTTTTGTATTTAACATTTAAAACCCTTTCTTTATTATTTACAAAAGCAATATAGGCATTTTTAATCTTTACCTAAATCGAACTCTTCAAAGTATATGCTCTTTGATAGGACACTTGCAAGAGTTCCGCAACATGCATAATGTGCAATTCTGGTTTAGTCTGATGCGTTCTGAGGATTTAAAATATGGCAAAAAAAACATCGATACAAGTTGGTGAAAATATAAAATTTGATTTCCTTATTATAGGTAGCGGTGTCGCAGGCGCATCAGCCGCTTTAAAATTAAGTAAACTAGGAAAAGTGGGGCTCCTTTGTAAAGAAACACTTTTTGAATGCAACACTCGTTGGGCTCAAGGGGGAATTGCTTCCGTATTAAGTGAAAATGATTCCTATGAGTCGCATACACAAGACACATTAATTGCGGGAAATGGACTTTGCCATGAAGCCACTGTACGTAAAGTTGTTGCAGCAGGCCCAAATGCAGTTCAAGAACTGATCGATATGGGAGTTGCCTTTACTCCGAGTGAATCTCAAAACCAATATGACTTTGAATTTCATCTTACCCAAGAAGGTGCCCATAGTGCGCGCCGCATAATTCACGCAGCAGACATGACAGGAGCCGCTTTACAAAAAACTCTTGTTGAAAAAGTAACAGAAAATCCCAATATAGAAATACTAGAATTTCATACTGCAATTGATCTCATTGTAACTGATAAAGTTTGTCCTGATTTTTCAAGAAATCGCGTTTTAGGGGCTTATGTTATAAATGAAAGAGACAATATTATTTCAGCTTTTTTAGCGAAAGCAACAATACTTGCTACTGGTGGTCATGGAAAATTATATTTATATACTACCAATCCTGACGTAGCTGCTGGTGATGGGGTTGCAATGGCATGGAGAGCGGGAGCAAGAGTTGCTAATTTAGAATTTATGCAATTTCATCCTACTTGTTTATATAGCCCTAGAGCAAAAAACTTTCTCATTTCTGAAGCAATGCGTGGCGAAGGTGCTATTTTAAAATCCAAAAATGGCAAAAGATTTATGGAAGAGGCACATCCATTAAAAGAGCTTGCTCCTCGCGATATTGTCGCAAGAGCAATCGATGCCGAAATTAAAAAAACCGGTGAAGCTTATGTTTTATTAGATATTTCTCACAAAGATCCTGAATTTATAAAAGCACATTTTCCAGGAATTTATTCTAAATGTTTAAGTTTAGGAATTGATATCACAAAAGACCCCATTCCTGTAGTTCCAGCAGCACATTATAGCTGTGGCGGTATCGTAACAGACACGAGAGGTCGCACTGGAATCAAAGCTTTGTGGGCTATTGGTGAAGTAGCTTGTACTGGTTTACATGGAGCCAATCGCCTAGCCTCAAATTCTCTTTTAGAAGGACTGGTTTTTGCTCAATTTGTCTATGAAGATATTAAAAATCTCTGGCCAGATTTACAAAACTATTCTATTCCAGAGGTACCTAAATGGCAATTAGGCAAAGCGGGCGAGCCCGATGAAATGGTCGTAATCAGTCAACTTTGGGATGAAATTCGCCGCACAATGTGGAACTACGTAAGTATTGTGCGTACTGAAAAAAGACTTTCTCGAGCCGCAGCTCGAATTGATCAAATTTGCCAAGAGATAGAGACATATTACTGGAATATTATTCCAAGTAGATCTCTTGTTGAGGTTCGAAATCTGGCTGTAGTTGCTCAATTAACTGTAAAATGCGCCAGAATGAGAAAAGAAAGCAGAGGGATTCATTATTCTCTAGATTATCCTTATACTGATGATATCAATTATAAAAAAGATACCGTCGTTATAAGTTAATATATATTTATCTTTCAATATTGGAGAATTCAATGCTTCTTTCGCTTATCATACCTACATATAATGAAAGCAAAAATATTCCAATTTTAATTGAACGAATAGCAGATACTTTATCAGATATATCTAAAGAAGTTATTATTGTAGATGACAACTCTCCCGATAAAACCTGGGAAATCGCCAGAACATTAAGTAATGAATATCCTTGGTTAAGAGTCATTCGCCGCATGTCAGATAGAGGCTTGAGCTCTGCTGTACTCGCTGGTTTTGAAATATCCGAGGGCGACATTTTAGCTGTTATGGACTCCGATTTACAACATGATGAAAAGGCACTACTTTCCTTTATCTCTGCATTTGAAAAAGGGGCGGAAATTGTTGTTGGCTCTCGAAAAATAGCGGGAGGAGGAATTGAAGATTGGAGCCCCTTCCGAAAATTTGTTTCTTGGTCAGCTACTGTACTAGCAAAAGTTGCTCTCACAAAATCCGTAAGCGATCCTATGAGTGGTTTTTTTGCTATAAAAAGAAAAATTTATGAAACTTATAAGCATGAAATCAATCCCAGAGGATTTAAAATTCTTTTAGAATTTTTAGCACGAGCTAAAAATACCCGAATAGATGAAGTTGGTTATACTTTTAGAGGAAGAGTTCACGGCGAAAGTAAACTTTCTAGTAAAGTTATTTTTGATTATATTTTTGCATTATATGAATTAAGTATTGGAAAATATCTTCCAACTCAATTTATTAAATATGGTATTATAGGTTTCTCTGGGCTCATTATTGCAACAGCAATCATTTTTATATGTCAACATTTTACAAATTTATCTAAATCTTATTCTATTGCTCTTTCAATTGAAATAAGCATTTTAACAAATTTTTATTTAAATAATTATTGGACTTTCAAAAATTTTAAATTAAAAGGTCTTTGGAAAATTTTACGAGGACTTGCTACTTTTCATGCAATTTGTTTAGGTGGCGCATTAATAAATCAAGCTATAGCACTTAAAATGTTAACTTATGGAATGGATGTTTATCTCTCCAACGCTTTTGGTTATTTTATTGCCGCAATTTGGAATTATATAATTAATGTTAATATCACCTGGAAAGGAAAACCAGAACATGGCTAACTATATTTATAATATGGTAAAACTCCGCAAAAATATTGCGGGTAAAGATATTTTAAAAGATATTTATTTATCCTTTTTTCACGGCGCAAAAATTGGTGTCATTGGATCGAATGGTGTTGGTAAGTCAACTCTATTACGAATTATGGCCGGTGTTGATAAAGATTTTGCGGGAGAAGCTTTTCCTCAAAAAGGAATAAAAGTTGGATATTTACCTCAAGAACCAAAACTGGATCCAAATAAAACTGTTTTTGAAAATGTAGAAGAAGCTGTAAAAGATATCAAAGATCTTATCCGCAAATTTGACTCTTTAAATGAACGCCTTGGCGAACCACTTGAAGATGATGAAATGAATAAAATTCTTGAACAAACAGCCGTTTTACAAGACGAAATAGATGCAAAAAATGCGTGGGAAATTGATAGAACGATTGAAATTGCTATGGATGCCCTTCGCTGTCCTCCAGGTGATTCAAAAGTAACAAGTTTATCTGGTGGTGAATTAAGAAGAGTTGCGTTATGTAAATTATTAATGGAAAAACCTGAATTACTGCTACTTGATGAACCAACAAACCACCTTGATGCAGAAAGCGTTCAATGGCTAGAGCGTTACCTTAAAGAATATCCTGGAACACTTGTTACCATTACGCATGATAGATATTTTCTTGATAATGTAACTGAATGGGTTTTGGAACTTGATAAAGGGGAAGGAATTCCTTGGCAAGGAAATTATTCGTCGTGGTTAGGCCAAAAGACAACTCGTCTTTCTGAAGAAGAAAAACAAGAATCCGCTCGTCAAAAAACATTAAAACGTGAGCTTGAGTGGATGAGCATGTCACCAAAAGCAAGACAAGCAAAAAGCAAATGGCGTATTTCTGCATATAATGAACTTCTAAAAGAACAAAATGACAAACAAGAAGGAATTCGAGAAATCGCATTTCCACCTGCACCAAGACTAGGGGATAATGTTGTTGACTCAATCAATATTACAAAGTCTTTTGGGGATAAATTATTATTTGAAAATTTAAATTTTAAACTTCCTCCAGGTGGAATAGTTGGCATTATCGGTCCTAACGGTGCAGGTAAAACAACACTCTTTAAAATGATCGCAGGACTGGAAAAACCAGACCAAGGTGAATTAAAAATTGGGGAAACCGTTAAAATTAGTTACGTTGATCAAAATAGAGAATCACTAGATAGCGATAAAACGGTATTTCAAGAACTTAGCCAAGGAAAAGAAATGATTATGGTTGGTAGCAAAGAAATTCCAGCCCGCTCCTATATTTCTAGCTTTGGATTCCGCGGAGCCGATCAGCAAAAAGCAGTAGGAAAGTTATCTGGCGGGGAACGCAATAGACTTAATTTAGCTAAAATGGTTATGAATGGTGGTAACTTGTTACTTCTTGATGAGCCCACAAATGATCTCGATGTTGATACTTTAAGAGCACTAGAAGATTCTCTTGTCTCTTTCCCAGGTTGTGCTGTGGTTATTAGCCATGATCGCTATTTCTTAGACCGCATTGCAACACATATTCTTGCTTTTGAAGGTAACAGTAATGTTGTTTGGTTTGAAGGTAACTATCAAGACTATATGGCAGATAAAAAACGCAGACTTGGCGAAGATGCCGTCAATCCAAAAAGAATCAAGTTCAAAAAACTAGTTCACTAATTTTTTGAACTTTTTACAAAGAAATAGAATTCTATTTCTTTGTCATTTTTATTATTTAAGAACATAATTTGGCATAGAATCTTTAAAAAGAGATAATATACTCGAAAATTTTACAGCCCCATTTCCTATTTCAGACATACCCTTTTCAGGATGTAAACCAATTTTAAAATAATAGTAATATTTTCCTTTATAAACATAACCTGGAAGGTATTGTCTATATTTAAGTTTTTTTGACATGACTAAAAAATCATTAAAACTCATTTTTCCACCAGAATTATCAGGAATAAAACCATCTTCATTTTTGATCATGTTATTGGTAGGTAGAGACATGACTTTTATTTCCTTTCAAATAAAGTAATTCATTGCCATGAAACCCCTGCAGAACCGGACTTGTAGTTTTCCCACATCCGGCTCCCAGAGATGATATTCATTGCGTA